>JANNNN010000857.1:0-4855 GCA_031398555.1 Planctomycetia bacterium
TGACGTCCTCGAGTTTGAAAGTCCGAATAATCGCTTCTACTTTTTTCATGTTTATCGCCTTACAGAATGGATTTGATTGATCATTTAATTAACGCGTGAAGCTGAACTACAAGTGCTCGTACCCCGCTTCTCCATGTTCAACTAGATCCAAACCGATATCTTCGTTCTCTTGCGTTGGACGCAAGCCAATAGTCGCTTTGACAATCAAGGTAATGATGACTGTGGCCACGACGGACATAACTATGGTCAGTCCCATCGCCTTTAACTGTTCCATCCACAGCATGCCATTGTCAATCACTTCGGACAGACCGTTCTGCGCGGCGAAATTGACGGGTTTATTGGCAGCATCGTAAATTCCGACAAGATTGCCGTTAACTGCTTTTTCAGCAAAAACGGCCGTCAAAATAGCTCCCATTGTCCCGCCAACACCGTGCACCCCAAACGTATCGAGTGCGTCATCATATTTGAAGGCGCGCTTCACAACTGTACATGCCAAGTACGGCACAGCACCTGCAGCGATACCCATGTAAAACGCGCTTTGAATCGACACGAAGCCAGCCGCTGGTGTAATTACAACCAAGCCCGCTACCGCGCCCGAACAGAAACCGAGAATTGAAGGCTTGCCATTCTTGAAATATTCGATGAGTGGCCAGACGAAACTGGCAACCGCTGCGGCAACCGTTGTGGTTGCGAAAGCGTTGGCGGCAATACCGTCAGCGGCTAAAGCCGAGCCAGCATTAAATCCGTACCACCCAACCCATAACATGCCAGTACCGATAGAGCATAATACCATGCTATGCGGCGGCATCGGCTGCTTGCCGAATCCCTTGCGTGGTCCCAGCATCAAGCACAAGACCAATGCACTCCATCCGGAACTCATGTGAACCACTGTACCACCGGCGAAGTCGATTGCGCGAATCGAAGCACCACCATTCCAAACGCCGTTCATCAGACCATCGAAACCCCAAATCATGTGGGCTAAAGGGAAGTAAACGATAAACATCCACAAAGTGATGAAGAGCATAATCGCGGGGAACTTCATGCGTTCAGCAATCGCACCAACGATAAGAGCGGGGGTAATGATCGCGAACATCATTTGGAACATCGCGAAGACATTTTCGGAAACCCAGTAGCAGTAACCCGTATCGGGGGCGCTAGTCACGCCAGCCATGAACAAGTGCTTCATATTGCCGATCAACCATGGGTATGAAGCCGTTCCATCAGCGGGATGCTCACCGAAAACGATCGTATAGCCGCAGATGACCCACAGAATTGTCACAAGCCCCGCACAGCCAAAGCACTGTGCAACGACTGACAATACGTTCTTCTTGCGGACCAAACCGCCATAGAACAGAGCCAAACCAGGCAACGTCATAAAGAGCACAAGGGCCGCACATGTCATCAACCACGCGTTGTGACCAGGACCGGCTACGCCGATAGTGTTTTGAGTTGGCGCCAAGGGCCCGGCGGGATCTACGTTTTGAAAATACGCTTCCAAACCCGCAATACGCTGCTCCAAACTCGGTGGCGCGGCTGTTTCAGCTGCTGCTGTTTCAGCCGGTGCCGTTTCTGCTGGAGCCGCTGCCGCTGGCTCCGCTGGGGCTGCGTCTTGAGCGCGTGCGTTCTGCACCGCTGAGGCAGCTATACCTAGAAATAAGAAACACAATGCAAACTGTCGATTCCGCCATTTGACATCGAACATACTCTGCAACTTCACCTTTCTTAGAGGGCCTGTAATCGTGATGCACACGGACGGCTCGAAATCGAACCGTCACCAACCCGTCCGTCAAGGCACACGCCGTTCCAGTTCCCGTCAGCAAAGCGCAGTTCTGCTCCGTTAACCACAACATTTGCTTGCAAAACGCAGTTTTTTGGCGATTTAGATGTTTTTTCGAAAGAAAAGAACGTGGCCTCAATTGCTTACGTTTTAAGCACCCACGCCCTTCGATAAGGCATTGAATAACGTCACAATCATGGCCAGAACGGGCCTAGCGGGAAATCTCTCCGCCCTAGATGCCCTCATTCTGGTAAAACTCATTTGCCACAGATGGCAACTGAAATGTGCCGCTTGAGCGGCCTGGGAAATCCGCGACTTCCTAGGGCAGATAAGGCCAATACACCAAACGACCGCCTTGATGAGCCACAAAACGCACTCCACCGTCCTGAGAGACTACGACGACAACGGAATCTTGGACGCTACTTACTAGCCTGTAGGCTGATCTATGCCGCGTTCCGGATGCATCGGCGGGTTCAGTGACGGATTCTTCTCCTTCGAGATCGATTGCCCGTTCGATGCAACTTACATGAGAATCCCCTAAAATCTCTCCGCCAAAGCCGATCAGTCGAAGCTCGCGATTGAGAACCAGACAACCGTCTACCCCCATCAAGTCGGCGAGGAAATGACTGAACTCGACCAACGAATCGTGCTGCTTGCTAAGCGAGGCGTCGTGCATATGAAGGAAATCCTTCCAGCGAACCTCGGCCAATCCATTGCTCGCCCCCACCTCAAGTGCCCGGCCCATCAATTCCAGAATCAGTTGTCGGAAGCGATTGGTAGCATCAACGTGCTTGAACCGCATTCGAATTCTTAGCCACTTATCCAGCCGAGTGTCATTTTCGTCATTCAGATAAATCAGCATTCCTCCGTGTCCCCGTCCTCGCACCAAACGAAGAACGCGGCGAATGATATTTTGCGCGACATCCCGGGCGAATGAATCACACAGTTTTACTGTGCCGTTCTTCTTCGAACTGCCCCCAATCCGGCGCATTAGCGTCGCTCGAGCGGGCTCGAAGTAATTCGGCAGCCACTTAGAAAGAAAGGGATCGAAGCCCTCCATAAGAATCTGCCCACCGATCGTCTCGACAACCCGCGTGAGGCCGGACGAAAATATCAAATGCCCGGCGCCCATGATGTGAATCACCAGTTTGTGCGGGAGATTCGCGGCGTCATGAACGGTGGACTCGGTATGATTGACCCACCGCGTTCCGGTAACAATCATTCCCCATATTCCTGCTGATCCACCTTGATCCGTATCGACATGCACACCCACTAGTGAGCGATAATAACCGAGTGCCGCGGCCATTTTGCGAACGTGTTGCGCGGTAAATTCGCAAGGACCGTCGAACGGAATGATGAACAGACCCTCTGCGTCCTCAACCGCTTTTAGTTCGGGATCGTCAGGCGAGGCAACAAGCACTCGGCACTGCACAGGATTGTCTTCCTCTCGCAACAGACTAGCTTGATAAGCGGTGTCGATCAGCGATTCGAGAGCATTGCTTTCAGGCAGTGCAGCAGGATCATGCCCTCCCTCCACCCAGCGCCGATACAGGGTAATACTGAGGTCAGCTGGATAGCTTGAGCGTTTTGACATCGCGGCTTGGTCCCCTTATTTCTCGCAAACGCCTGGAAGATCTCCGATCCGCGTCGGGTGTCTCATGAGCCAGAGTTGCGTTTAAGATGCGAGCAAGCAGCAGAACCACTTGAGCGAATTTCTTGAACAGCACCTCTTGGAAATCATACCGTGCTTCAAGTTAACCGCAAAAGGTCCCCGATCGCATTGCGACCAGAATAAGGAACGAATTGCCCTCCGGTAGAATAGTATTCGGGTACTCTCAATTTCGAAGAGGTCGGGTCCCGAATTACTTCGATCGCTTATGTTGAAGTTCAACAATGCAGTGTTGCTATGCAGTTAGTTCTCGCGATTGAGCGTCGCGGTTCGCGCAATCGTTTTGCCCAAAAATATGGACGATGCCTGGTAGCCATTGTTGTCCAGAGGAACTGAGACCGAAATAGTTACACTTGTCGTCAAATCCGTGATAGTGGAAGGCGAAACGGTGATTGTCGACGTTCGAATTCTGCCAATGTCAAGAACGTCCTGTGCGGCTTGACGGCACTGTTCGGCGGTAGCGCCGGGTATGATCCCGCGCCGTGCGCCTTGCAATAGGGATGACTCAACGGTGTGAATCAGCATGTTCACGCGACTGAGTTCGATCCCTCCAAATATTAGAAAGAAAAACACAGGGGCGCACAACGCGAACTCTACGGTTGCGGCTCCCCAGCGGTTGCGAGTTAGACTTTTTGAACGACGGTGGGTTCGCATTTGCATGATCGTTACCTTTGGGCTATTGGATTAAGATCGTTGCTTTTGCGGCGAATCGTTTGAAGATCGTCTTCAACTCGCCTTCATTAACAGCATGTGCATGTTCGCCATGTCCAGCCGCAGCAACCTGCCTCATATAGGACTGGTCACCGTCGGGTCCGAACGTGATTGCCTGAGCCCTGCGGAGGCCGAGAAATTCTGGCCCGTGTACAATCAGTACGACAAGGAGACCGAGGCCAACCGCAAGGAGATGCGCGCCGAACACAAGGCCGCGAAAAAGGACACCGAGCTCACCGAGGCCGAAGCGAGCGCCGCCATCGACAAGGAATTGGCGGGCCGCCAGAAAGAGCTCGACATCCGCAAGAAGTACGCGGCCGAGTTCAAGAAGACCATCGGCGCGGTGAAGACCCTGAAACTCGCCAAGGCCGAGCGCGATTTCCGCAAGGAACTGATCAAGCGCATGCGCGATCGGATGGGGGACCGACAAGAAGGAGGCGGTGGCCGCAGACAGGGCGGAAGACCTTAAGCAAGCGTCATCGTCCCGAGACATCGGGGATACAAGGCTCAAGCTCCAAGTCCCAAGCGCACTATCGCTTGGGACTTGCGACTTTTGGGGCATGTCGTTGAATGAAGCGTTCCTTGCGCATCTGGCGCAAACAAGTCCGCATCCGCTCGCGCTGGATATCGTGAAAGCGGAAGGCTGCTATCTGTACGATCGCCAAGGCAAGCGCTATCTCGATCTCGTCGCAGGCTTG
>JANNNN010000904.1:0-1852 GCA_031398555.1 Planctomycetia bacterium
GCTAACGCCTTCCGGCTGATGGGCCATTTAGTAAATCAGTATATTTCAACTTGATTTTTATCCGGGCAGGCATGTTACCTCCGATCGTTATCATTGGTGCAGGACTCGCGGGACTTAACTGCGCTCGGGTTCTGCATGAGAAAGGTGAACACTTCCTGTTGCTTGAGGCTAATGATCGAGTCGGTGGTCGAGTGCAGACGGACGAGTTCGAAGGTTTCAAACTCGACCATGGCTTCCAAGTTTTTCAGTCTGCTTATCCAGAAGCAAAACTTGCGCTCGACTACGCAAACCTGCATCTTATGCGGCTGGAAGCCGGCGCACTGATTCGTCATCGTGGCCGTTGGGTGCGTATGGCTGATCCCTGGCGGCAACCGCAATACGCATTGTCGACTCTATTCAACTCAGTCGGTAGCGTCGCCGATCGATTCCGACTTTTTCAACTTCGACGGCACGTGCTTTCGAAGTCACCAGACGAATTGCTAAGCTTGGGCGAAGATTGTTCGACTCGCGAATACTTGCTTGAACGATGGCGGTTTTCGCAGCCGTTCTACGATCTATTTTTGAAGCCGTGGTGGTCAGGCATTTTTTTAGAAACAGAACTGCACACATCAGCGGCTTATTTTCAATTTGTATTTCATATGCTTGCCGCCGGTGATGTGGCACTGCCGCGATCCGGCATGCAAGCCATCCCCAATCAACTCGCAAGCAAATTGCCGAACGATTCACTTCGTCTTTCGACGCCAGTCACAAGCATCCGCGACGGCGAAGTTCAGCTTGCTACTGGCGAAAATATCGCAGCCCGTTCGGTAGTTATTGCAACGGATAATGCAACGGCTGCTCGATTGACTGCATCCCATGCGGATTGCGTGCGCCCCTGCGAATGGTCGAGCACAACGTGTTTATACTTTTCCTCGGATAGCCCACCCAGCGATACGAAACTACTCATGTTGCTCCCCGATTCTGGCGGTCCCGTAAATCACGTTTTCATCCCCAGCAACAGCGTCCCCAATTACGCGCCGCCAGGCAAGTCGCTGATCAGTGTTTCGCTTGTCAACAATACCGCGTCCAGTGAGTCTGTGTTGCCCGCTGTAACCGAACAGCTCCGTGAGCTGTTCGGTCCACAAGTTGAAAGATGGCGATGGCTGCGCGCGTACAGCATTCCGCACGCACTTCCCAAACAGCCTGCAAATTTCCATCATTCGCCTCGTTCGTCAACGCAACGTAACGGCACCATCCTTTGCGGCGACTACCTTGAAACATCATCGATCCAAGGCGCAATGGTCAGCGGACGCAGAGCCGCCTTGGCAGTTCCGTAGCTTGGGACCATTTGTCCCGAGCGTTTGAGAATGTGGCTATCGTTCAAACCGCCATACGATCCCGCTGCTATCGCAGCCAAGTACGCTGCGCATTAGCATGGTGAACGACCGACGAATGGCTCCGACGAGGCAGATTTTTAGTAGGCTGTATTTGTACATCACGGCTCATCTTTTCTGTCCGATAGAGTGCCGTCTAGCTCAAAGGCCTTACGCCAGTTGTGAATCAAATTATCCCCATTGCCTAGATCGCGAGCTACTTGGCTATGGGACAACCCCTGCTCGACGACCTTCTTAACACTTGACTTGTACTCTCGACTGAAAACTCGACGCTTACTCATTAGTGAACTCCTGTCACGTCTATCATGACATAAGGTGTTTCACTGTCTACCAAACTTGGGTAAGCACTGGACTTAGTAACGCTGCGCCTGAGCAAAATCAAACCATTGATTTACCGGTGCCATGCCTTAAAAAATCCTGTGAGTTTGGGGGCAGAGCCCTGGGACTGAAATAAAGGAAGAAATTTTGACTCTTCTACT
>JANNNN010000970.1:0-2985 GCA_031398555.1 Planctomycetia bacterium
GTTCCAGTTCTCGAAGCGCTCATCGGTCGCCTTTCAATTCCAGTATCAATCGACACATCCAAAAGCGAAGTGGCCCACGCGGCAATCGGCCTTGGTGCTGAGATCATAAACGACGTCACTGGCCTTGAGCACGATCCAGCAATGGTCGAAGTGGCTGTCAAGTCGCAAGTTGGAGTCTGTGCGATGCACATGCGAGGCACGCCGCAAACCATGCAAAACGACCCGACGTACACAAACGCTGTCAGCGAAATATTCAACTACTTAGCCGCTCGAGATGCCGCACTTATAAGCTCTGGAATCAACCCCGAACGTATCTGCCTCGATCCCGGGATTGGTTTTGGCAAAACACACGAAGACAACTTGGAACTCATCCGCGCCAGCCGCACGTTCCTCAATTTGGATCGCCCCATCCTGGTCGGTCATTCACGAAAAGGCTTCATCGGCAAACTGATCGGTAGTAAAGACGCCGACCGAGACGCGGGCACCCTCGGCATCACGCTCGTTCTCGCTCGCCTCGGCATCCAAATCGTCCGAGTCCACGATGTCCAAGCCACTCGCCACGCCCTCGCAACATTTCAAGCCTGCGGTGGCTTTGCAGAACTTCCCCTGTTATCCTAGGGAAGCGTCCGGATTCAATTTTAGGGTCCGGTTCCAGTTTTTCGTGTGCCACTGCTCCGCCAGTGAAATCGAAGTTGACGTCGTTCATCAACCATTGCTGTTCTAGTGGTTCAATTCTTCAAATGAAAGTAGCCGGAGTAGAAATCGTCTTCCGGAATGATAATTACCAACGTAATCCGTACTAGACGCACACTTAATTTGGAAAGCTCCAATGTTGTGCGACCTTCGCACTCCGAGGCATCGGAAGCAATACTGCATTACATACCTCCATCCTTCGTTCGCACTGGCAGAGCCAGTGGCACTCAACTTACTTCCTTCACCCGAGACTCAAGCTTTTCGCTTGTGCCTAGTTCCCCCTCTCTCCCCAAGGCCCACCCATGTCCTCACTCACACGTCGCCACTTTCTTGCCGCTACCTCAGCCGCTATTGCAACGGCGCCACTCCTGAATTCGGTAGCTCGCGGCACAACTTTCCAAGCCACCCAGAAACGTATCAACCTCGGCATTCAACTTTATTCGCTTCGTGAATACTCCGTTGAAGACGCGCTAAAACAAGCGAAAAACATCGGCTTCACGCACGTCGAGTTCTACAGCAACATGCTGCCCCTTGACTCAAGTGCCGAGAAGATTGCCGCTGTCAAGAAACAAGTCGCTGACCTCGGACTTACTATCTCCGCACACGGCGTAAACCACTTCTCGAAAGATGCAGCCGCCAATCGCAAGTGGTTTGAGTTCGCTAAAGCAGTCGGAATTCCTTGCATTTCGGCTGATCCTGATCCCGATTCGTTCGCAAGCCTCAATGAACTGGTGAAAGAATTCGATATCCGCATCGCTATTCACAACCACGGACCTACTCATCGCTACAACAAAGCTCTCGATGTCCTGCACGCAGTTGAAAAGTATGACCCTCGCATCGGTGCATGCGCCGACCTCGGCCACTACATTCGCTCCGGTGAAAAACCAACCGAAGTCATCCGTTTGCTCAAAGGTCGGCTCTACGGAATCCATCTCAAGGATTTCGCTGAGATGCAAGACAAGACGAAGGGCGTCATCCTCGGCAAAGGCCATCTGGATTGCAACGCAGTCGTCGGTGCTCTGCTAGCTGTCGACTTCCCAGCCAACGGCGCATTCTCGCTCGAATATGAAGAAAACCCCAAAGATCCAATCGCTGATATCAAAGAGTGCTTTGCCGTTGCCAATGCTGCCGTTGGTAAAGCTAACGCGAAATCCTAACGCGTCGCGAGTGTTCCTAACTAGTAATACAGCGCAGCAGTGTCGCCTTTCGCTCCGCAAAAGTAGCGTCAGCATCCGGCACTGGTGTCCAGTTCCATAGCAACACACCACAAAGTCACAGATCCAAGCACAACGAAAGAAATCCCCGTGAATCCAGTTTTTACGATTTCCAAGCCAAGTAGTCGCGTCGCGAAATGCGTGCTGATTCTGTTTTGTAGCGTCGTTCCGAAGTTGGCTTCCGCGGACACTTTAAACATTTCCTACGGAAAAGACCCGCTGCAGAAACTCGACGTTTATTCGGCGGTTGGAAACGAGAATAGTGCAAGTAGCCCAGTTGTAATTTGGGTCCACGGAGGTGGCTGGCGAAACGGAGACAAAGATAATCGAAGCGGATCGAACCTTTGTCAAACGTGGACCAAGTCTGGTATTACGATGGTCAATCTAAACTATCGTCTTTCCCCCGATGTAGTTCACCCGGCTCACGTTCAAGATATTGCCGCCGGGGTTGCTTGGGTGCAAAAGAACATCGTGCAACATGGTGGCAATCCCAAGCAGATTTACCTGCTGGGTCATTCTGCCGGAGCTCACCTCGTCGCCTTGGTCGCAACAGCCCCGGAATACTTGCAAGCCCACCAGCTCACTCCGAAGCAAGCACTCGCGGGCGTCATGGCAGTCGATACGGCCAGCTACGATCTGACTAAGACGAATGCTCCCCTTGTGCGTAAAATGATTCGCGACGCGTTTGGTGAAGACTCACAAGTCCTCGAACATGCGTCACCGCTAGTCCAAGCCAAAAAGAACGTAGACCAATGTCCGCCGTTTATCATCGCGACGGTCAAGCAGCGTACGGAAGCAATGCAAGAATCGTCCACTCTTGCGAAGGCCCTACCCGGTAGTCAACTCATCGTGCAGGACTACCCAAGCCTTGGCCAGCTCAAGGCTCATGGGCAAATTGCTCGAGATTTAGTGGACCTACACAACTCCATGACAAAATGTCTCATTTCATTCGTCAAATCAGCGAAATAGAAACCGTCCGGCAGGTTGATTCGTTTCACGGATTCTGCAAGAAAGCAACCAAATCACGAATTTCATCGCGACTAAACACATCTAACAATCCTTCCGGCATCGGCGAAAC
>JANNNN010000973.1:0-6916 GCA_031398555.1 Planctomycetia bacterium
CCGCAAAAGTAGCTGGAGTTGAGGATACGCTTTGCTTCGCTATCAAGCTCGATTGCGTCGATCGCGTAAAATTCTAGGTGCGATACATTGCTGCAAACGCTACTTTTACGGAGAGGCTGACGCGCGCGTCCGCCACGGAGAGTCTGCCCAAGTGTACGCTGGCGCTACTTTTGCGGAGCACAAGGCGACACTGCGATACCTCTACGAAATGAGCCGACGCGCGGGCGTCGGCTCATCGTAGGGCGGTTTACCTTACGCAGCGTTGCAATCACACCGTTGGCGCGTTGCGGAGTTTGCTGTTCCAGTAGCCATAGCAAAAATAGATCATCAAGCCAACCAAGAGCCAAATCACCAGTCGCATCCAGTTCTCACTTGGCAACGAGAGCATTAGCGCGACGCAGAGGATGATTCCTAGCGATGGGAACAGTGGTGAGAAAGGGCACCTGAACGGCCGCTCTCGCGTTGGGTCAACGTAACGCAGTATTAGCACCGAAGTGCATACTAATGCAAATGCGAACAGTGTTCCGATGTTGGTAAGGTCTGCAAGGATGCTCAGAGGCAATAGGCTTGCGGCGGTGGCTACTACTAAGCCTGTGAGGATGGTCGACTTGTAGGGCGTTTGGAATTTCGGGTG
Organism: Planctomycetia bacterium; assembly: GCA_031398555.1. Lineage (GTDB taxonomy): Bacteria > Planctomycetota > Planctomycetia > Pirellulales > Pirellulaceae > Aureliella. Next base: position 635 of record JANNNN010000973.1, read on the forward strand.
AATGGCGCCAAAGAAACCGATAGGCATCAGCCCATCGCGGGCCATCGCCAAGAAAATACGCGGCTGTCCCATCATCATCACAAGCAGAACCGAGGTGATACCAGCGATCGCACCGACGGTTACCAAAAATTGAGCGGATTTGAATCCAACGTGTTCAAAGGCCTTTGAAACCGGCGCGTTGACGTCGATCTCGTTATAGGGCACCATTCCGGTCAGTGTCGCCGAAACTGCGATGTACAGCACGGTGCAAATTACTAACGAACCGATAATGCCGATCGGCAAATCCCGCTTCGGATTTTTTGCCTCCTCAGCTTGTGTCGACACCGCGTCAAATCCAAGGTAGGCAAAAATAATCCCGGCAGCGCCGGCCATCATCCCCGTATTCGTTCCGCCGAATATCTCCAGGGGCTGTCCAAAGAATGTCATACCTCCATACCCATAGGGTGCAAAGTTGTCGGTCCAGTTGGAGACCTTAATGTATTGAAAACCAGCGATAATGATGAACAGCACCACGGCGACTTTAATCGCGACCATGATCGCGTTAGTAAAAGCACTCTCGGAAACCCCGCGAACCAGAATGGCGGTCACGAGGGCTGTGATCACGATGGCTGGAAGATCGAAGAAGAATCCAGTTCCGAAGAATGCTCCGCTGTCTACCGCGATCTTTTCGCCCGTCGCGATGACATGCGAAATGGCTTCCGATTTTCCGTTGTAATCAAACGGGGCATCTGAGAATCGATGCAGGAAACCTGCGGCCTGTGTTTCTGTGGCTTTACTGAAGACGTTAATGTTGAATTGCTCTAGCAAGGCTTGCATGTACTTTGACCAACCATGGGCGACGGTGGACGAGGCCACTGCGTATTCGAGAATCAAGTCCCACCCAATGATCCACGCCATCAGTTCCCCGAGAGTTGCATAGGCATAGTTGTAAGCCGATCCGGCAACTGGCGCCATCGAAGCGAATTCGGCGTAGCACAGCGCCGCGAAGACACATGCGAGGCCGGCGACGACGAAGGAGAGCATGATCGCTGGACCGGCTTGATTGGCAGCAGCTTTGCCAACGAGCACAAAGATCCCGGTTCCAATAATGGCTCCCACGCCGAGTGCGGTTAGCGAAATAGGGCCGAGCGTGCGCTTCAGCCGATGGCTTCCCTCCATGTCAGCCACCATCGAATTAAGACTCTTGGTGCGAAACAATTGGTTCGCCATAGCGGTTCCTATTAGTTGTGCAATTCGTTGTCGCCTACTTTGGCTCCGATTCTAGATTGCGTTGGTCCAGAACTAAATAAGCGAATCAAGAAATTTTTCGATTCAGGCCAAGTTTGGCTTCGGCAACTGCTACAGTCTCTCGCCAGGTCGCCTCTTAAGACGTAAGGTCGTTGTCAATATTTTCCGGCGGTTGTCGCAGTGGTAGCACGGCAATCAACGAGGCAGAAAGGATGCTTGTTAAGCTCAAGAAGAAAAGGCCATAGGTATACGAGCCTAAGTTGTGGTCAACCCAGCCCATGACGGTGGGGCCTAGGAAACCGCCTAAATTGCCAATGGAGTTGATCATTCCGACGCTACCAGCGGCCGCTGATGAAGTGAGAAATAGACTTGGCAACGACCAAAAGGCAGGCATGTAGGATTTCATACCGGCGGCCGCAATGGAAAAACAGAGAATTGACAGGTAGATATTGCCGCGCGTGAAGACCGAAAGTACCAACAGAGTTGCCCCAATAACAACTGGTAGCACCGAATGCCAACGCCGCTCGTGGAAACGATCTGAACTCCAACCAATAAAAAGTTGTCCCGGAATCACAAGCAGTGAAGGGATCATGACCAGCAATGCGACTCGCGACGGCTCCAGTTCGTACCATTGTTTCAAAATACTGGGTAAGAAGAATTCGATGCCATAGTTGGCGGTGACGATTCCAAAATAGGCTAACGACAAAAGTAGAACTCTAGGGCTAGTCAGTGCAGCCAGCACAGAATGATGGCTTGAATTGACTTTTAGACTCTTCTCTCGCGCAAGTTCATTCTCCAACGCATCTCGTTCCTCTTGCGTCAACCACATCGCCTGTCGTGGTCGGTCGGTGAGATAGAACAATACGACGAAGCCCATAAGGACCGCTGGAATTCCCCAAAAAATATAGATCCATTGCCATCCCTTTAGGCCGAGAAGTAGCGGATTGGTCACTGTAACGCCGTCGACGATGTGAGTTCTACCGATGTCGATAAACATGTACGAAATCGCCGGCCCTATCATCATCGCAATTGGCGACGCAATCAGAAAATAGGAAATCGCCCGAGCTCGATCCTTGGAGGGGAACCAGTGAGTTAGGTAAACAATAACACCGGGGAAGAAGCCCGCTTCGGCGACTCCGAGTAGAAATCGAACGATGTAAAACTGAATCGGCGTGGTAACAAACGCGGTCGCAGCAGCCATGATGCCCCACGTAATCATAATCCGGCAAATCCACTTGCGGGCGCTCCAACGCTCCACGATTAACGAGCCTGGGATTTCTAAGAGAAAGTAGCCGAGGAAAAATATTCCGCCGCCGAACCCAAATACCCAACTATCAAATGCGGGCAGGTCGTCGCCCATCGTCATCTTGGCCACCCCTACATTCGTCCGATCGACGTAAGCGATGATGTAACAGACGAATAACAGCGGTATCAAACGAAAGTAAGCTTTGATTCGGGCTGAGTCGAGCGGGCCACAGTCGCGCGGTCCTCCCTCGTAAGAACGATTGCTGATAGCTATGGGTTTAAAAGGATCGTTGTTGGCGGAAATGATTTGGCTCTAAGTGAAAATTTGGATAGGTTATCAAAGTGGGCCATCGGCAGCTGAGGTCGCTATTGTAATCATTGGGGCGGCTTTGGGTTGCCTCTGCAACCGCTATTGCGAGAACGAGTTTTGGAGATTTTCGGTCGTAGATAGTCGAGGCTACTAATAGCATCGAGGTCCCGTGAGGAATGTTGTTCGAGTCGAACTTCGATTCAAAAATACGACTTTTGGGGACGAAAAACAACAATTTGTAACGGTCAAGTGAAATGCACGACGGTTCTGTGTTCACGCCGACATTCGAGAGGCCCCTTGGACCAGGGGTAACCTTTGGCTTACTATGTTCAAGGATTGGTACCTTTCTAGAGAAATGCCGAAGTGCAAGTCGGCGTTTAGGGTAGATTACTTAAACTTCGTTAAACCAGCACCCCTCCAATAAGGTGGTTTTTAGTTAGACTCAGGAAAATGATTTGTTAGACCCCATTAGCAAAGACAATTCTGAAAAGTCGCCAGACTTGTCGATCGATCCCGCGTTAGAAAAACCCCAAGGCGGACTCGTCGTCAAACGAATTGGCGAGTCGGCGCGTTACACACTCGTTATTGCGGTCATGCTCGTAGCGGTATATCTGCTTCGAAAAAAGCTACATGACATCGAATGGTCGAGCGTCTTGGAGGCTATGTATAAGGTCTCCTGGGTCAGCTTGGGGTTGGCAGTTTGTATAACGGCATTGAACTTTCTGTTGCTGACGGGATACGATTTGATTGCCGTTCGCTATCTCCGTAAGTCGATCCCGCTGCACCGCGTAATGACTGGGGCGGTGGTGGGCTATGCCATGAGCAACGTGTTTGGCTGGACGGTCGGTGGTACTGCGGTGCGATACAGGCTGTATTCGAAGTGGGGATTTAGTTTGGTCGAGATCGTGGCCTTCATCTCGATCATATCGATGACTTTTTGGCTGGGTATGTTTCTGTTAGCTGGAATCGCATTCGTCGCATTACCAGTCCAATTGCCCGAGCATCTGGCCGAAGGTTTGATCTTGCAGCCTAGCACCTGGGGATGGATCTTTTTGTGCGTCGTAATGCTGTACTTGCTCGCCTCAATTTTTATTCGCAAACCAGTTCATTGGAATGAATATCGATTTTCACTTCCACCTCTAAATCTGTCGGCGATGCAGTTAGTTGTCTCAGCGGGAGATTTCGTACTCGCGTCAGCGGTGCTGTACTTTTTGATTCCAAGCGACCTGCGAGGCCATGATGCCATCCACTTCAGTACTGTCTTAGTCGCCTATTTGGCGGCTATGATCGGCGTCGTCATAACCCACATGCCAGGTGGAGCCCTCGTACTCGAGTTTATTGTGCTCGAGATGACTCCTGTGACCGCCAAGGAGCCTGTGCTTGCTGCACTGCTTCTCTATCGAGTTATCTACTACCTCATCCCAGCGTTCTTTGCGATGCTGCTGTGGATTTATGTCGAGTGGACAACGCCTAAGTTCAAACCACCTGAGCCACTACCTGAGTAGCGGTCCATTCGCAAAAGTTGCGTTCGGATGTTGCGATAGCTTATAATCGTTCAATCCCAACCGACGCAAACATACGTCTGAGGTTTTCGATTGACTTCTTCCGGTAAGTATCTCTATGTCTGACGCATCCATTAACCTCCCATCGAAAATCGGAGAGCCCACTTGGGAAGCTGCGTACTTACTGCCAACTCAAGGACAATGGACTGAGGAAGACTTCTTCAAGTTCCATACCAATCGCATGGCTGAGCTTGTCGACGGGAGCTTGAAGGTTTTGCCCGTGCCGACGTTGAAACATCAAAAACTGCTGAAATGGCTTTTCAGGGACTTAGAGATTGCCGTTCAGCAGCACGGTGGACTAGTACTGTTCGCACCACTTCCTGTAAAGCTATTTGCTGGCAGGATACGAGAACCAGACTTACTTTATATAGCCCCTGAACACTTACCAGCGGCTGACGCTGAATTTCCAACGCAAATTGACCTTGCAGTTGAAATCGTCAGTGAAGGCCCAGATGCACGCAGGCGCGACTACGAAGAAAAACGGGCGGACTACGCTAAGGCAGGCGTAGCTGAATACTGGATTGTTGATCCTCTCGAGCAGCATGTTATCGTGTTGAGTTTGACGAATGGAATCTATCAAGAGATAGGGCGTTTCACGCCCGGACAAACTGCAACAAGTAAACTTCTTCCTGCTTGGTCAGTAGACGTACAGCAGCTATTCAACTTAAAGTCAGCATCCTAGTCTGGGCCACAAGAGCGTACCACGCAAAGTCATCAAACTTCCCTAACGAGGTGCAAATGTCTAATGCAGCAGTAGCCTCCAATTTGGCAGAGCGATTAATCGAACTGGGAGGTATTTCACCCGATCGCGTACGAATGACGCCAACTCCCGGCACAGCGACCATCGACGATTTAATTCATGCTAATGCTCACACTTCGCCACTTTGTGAGTTAGTTGACCATACGCTTGTGGAGAAAGCCGTTGGGTTCAAATCATCGGTAGTTGCCCTTACCATTGGCAGAATTCTTGGGACTTTCGTCGCTCCTCGCAAACTAGGTGTGCTATCCGGGTCAGACGGCATGTTTCGTCTGATAGTAAGTTCGGTACGCGGACCCGACGTAGCTTATTTGTCGCGAGCGAGATTTCCTGGCGGTAAATTCCCTAAGGAAGCCTATCCTTCGCTTTCGCCTGATCTCGCCGTTGAAGTGCTCAGTCCCAGCAATACAAAAGCTGAGATGTTTCGCAAGCGAATCGAGTACTTTCATTCAGGCGTGCAGTTAGTCTGGATGGTCGATTGCGTGGATCGATCAGTGGCCGTCTACACTTCGCCAGACTCCGTGCGCGTCCTGACTGAAGACCAAACCATTGATGGCGGGAACGTGATACCCGAATTTACCTGCTTGGTTGCAGACTTCTTCGCTGACCTTGAGTAGATCCACAATTCCCTTTCTCCGAGAACGGGCGAGTGTCGCTTTTTGCTGCGCAAAAGTAGAGTCGAAACTCGCGCCGGAAGTTCCATTGGGCGCTGCCGTCTTAGCTAGTACTCGTTGCCTGCGTCTGTCGCGTTCTCGGGAATCTCGGCTGTCGGCGCACTGCTCGAAACAGCCTGACGAATGACGCGATCGGCGACTTCCTTTTGCAACTTCGCAATCGCAACTTCGATCGGCATCGAGCCTAGATCGCCTTCGATACGATCTCGCAACGCGACACTGCCCGTCTCGGCTTCCTTGGGACCAATGATGGCCATATACGGAATGAGCTCCAACTGAGCATCGCGAATCTTGGCTTGCACCTTCGCGCCTCGAGAGTCGGTGGTAACACGGAATCCCAAAGCGGACAAGCGTTTTTCCAACTCGAACGCAACATCATTGGATTTCTCGCTAAGTGGCAAGACCCGAATTTGCTCCGGGGCCAACCACATGGGGAAAGCGCCCGCAAAATGTTCGATCAACATGCCAACGAACCGTTCCATCGAACCAAACGGAGCCCGGTGAATC
>JANNNN010000974.1:0-1346 GCA_031398555.1 Planctomycetia bacterium
GATCACGATTGAAAAATTCATCGACGGCCCCATCCTGCAGATCAATACCGCGTGGGGTGGTAAGAGCTTAAATACCGATTTCCGTTCTCCCAGCGCTGGTCCGTATATGTTCAACGATGCGCAGATTCAAGCCTTTCAGAAACAGGGAAAAGACATCGCAGCCATCAAAGCAGAAAAAGAAATGGCGACCGGAGTCAGTTATCGCCTGATGATTGAGCACGTTAGAATGGTATTGTCCGACATTAAAAGAGTGGTCCCCGACTACGATGCTGCGCACGGTTACGCGTTATCCGGCTTTGTATGGTTCCAAGGTTGGAATGACATGGTCGACAGTGGCACTTATCCAAACCGCGACATGCCTGGCGGATATGATGCCTACAGTGACACGATGGCCCATTTCATTCGCGATGTGCGCAAAGATCTCGATACACCCAAGCTCCCGTTCGTGATCGGAGTGCTGGGCGTGGGCGGCCCAGTGGCTGAGTATGGTCCCGATCAACAGCGCTACAAGTTGATTCACCAAAATTTCCGTGACGCAATGGCTGCCCCGGCTGCCCTGCCTGAATTCAATGGGAATGTAGCGACGCTCCTGGCAGAGAACTACTGGGATCAAGAGTTAACCGCTGCTAAAGCCAAGGAGAATGAAGTCAAACAGAAAGCTAAGAAGCTTGCGAACGACGATAACCTAAATCCTGCCGAGGAAAGAGCTTTGCAAGAGAAGATGCGCACCGAGGATTTGACCGAGCGCGAGCGACACGTGATTGACAAGGGTATTTCTAATCTCGAGTTCCACTATCTTGGCTCAGCCAAAATTCTAGGCGGAATCGGCAAGGGGCTCGCCGAGACGATGGCGGAACTCAAGCAACTTAAAAGCAATCCACGCAGATGAGTCGTGAATCGTGCGGTACATTCAATACTTTTTATTGATGATCGGTGCTTCGTCATTGGGACTAGTGTCGTGCGTCGTTCTTTCATTTTGCGTCGTCGCTGCAATGACTAAACCGGGTTCCGGCGAAGAGTGGGGTGCGGCAGTTTTCCTGATGCTTTTGAGCGTATGTGCCGCCATATTTGGAGCGATAGTCGGCCTTGTCTGGGCCATTCGTTGGATGGCTCAAGATGAAGGCAAACTTTGGACTTGGGTGACTTGGACTGGTGTATTAGGGGGTGCTTCGTGCGCACTGGCAGTCCGTTTTTCGCATGCCCTCGACTTTTCTTCACTCGGCGTGCTGGACGATTTGATCCAGTGGAGACTCGGGTTAGCTTTCTTTCTCGCTGCTTCAGCTTGCCTAGGCGGATTTGCGCTGGATCGCAGAAATTGGCCTGATCGAGTCGTAATGCCTTTTTGT
>JANNNN010000976.1:0-2757 GCA_031398555.1 Planctomycetia bacterium
GCACTTCGGGATTTGGCTGAATGCGTTAAACCTCCGTTCAGAGCCACCTAACTCCGCGCGAACTCATAGTTTTTCACCCACAAATTGTGCTGACGACCCCTTTTTCTAGTTGACTCGGGTGCTGCCAGAGGCACCCAACCAGAGCGAGAAGTCGATGCGACGGAGAGCTACGTCAGCGACGAGCAAACCGAGTGCGACCATGAGCAGATAGGGCCAGAGGGGTAGTGCCAATCTCGCCGTGCGCTCACCCGCGTCGAAAACCTCGTTTGCCGGAACATCATATCGGCCACCAGAAACTTGGCTAATCTGCTTGAGAAGACTCTCGTTCGTTGGTCCTAACCGAAGTTCATCTGGATAGCCAACCACTAGTCCGCGCGTTTGACGAAAAGTAGTGACGCCATTTTGATTCTGATTCAATTCAAGGTTGTAGGAACCCGTTTTGGTTGTATCGAACTCGGCTTCGTAACGACCCGGCGCGGTTTGCTGCATGACCAGGGGTTTGTTTCCAAGGCTCGGATCAATGACAGTCAACTTTGTTTCGGCCTTGTTGATAAACTTGCCGCTCTCGTCGACTGAGTCAACGATCAATCGAGCCCGATCGTCATGGCGCTCGATCTCAACAAAGACTCCCTTGGCATCGCTCTTCCGCATAGCGTGACGAGTGACCTGAGCCCAGAAGGGACCGAACTGCGGCCAGGCTTGCCATTCGGCAGCCCATTGGCTCTTGGCGTCCGAAGTAAAAGCAACCGTCATGCCCAGACCATAACGCCACCAGACAAGCAATGGATCGCCAGATTCACTGGCTAAGATGAATTCGCTAGTCGGCTTGGGACGGGTCACAACGTATCCAAGCAAAAACGGCGCCGTGTCAAGCTCGAGTCCGTTCAGGACCTGCGTTGGCCGAACCATCTGCGGGAGGAAGGGCAATTCATTGATCGCTGATTTACTGGCCGTCACGGTCTCTTTGGCAAAGATCTGCGGAACGCTCTGCGGGTCTTCACACATGTAATAACGACCACCGCCAGTCTGAGCGAGTTCCTCAAGCAATTTCTGATCAGCTTCGGCACCACACGCCACGCTTGAAAGAGTAATTCTGGCCGCAACCATATCGCGAATGATCCCGTCATAATCGCCGGGTGTAGAGTGACCGTCTGTCATGAGGATGACGTGCTTCAGTTTCGCAGAAGTGGCAACCAGTGCATCGTATGCGTCGCTCAAGCCTGGATAGATGTTCGTTCCACCGCTGGCTTCGATCATACTGATCCGATCCAGCACATAACCTTTGTCGGCCGCGCTATGGATTTCGCTGATCCAGTAACTGGCACCATCGAAGGCAATAATACCGATCTGATCGCGCGGCGAAAGCAGCTCGACGGCACCCTTGGCGGCATCTTTGGCCAACTCGATCTTTTGACCGCCCATTGAGCCCGATTTGTCGATGACGAGCACCATCGCCAAGCTCGGTTTTTCTTTTTCTTTTTCAAAGTTACTTCGCACCGGGAGGATCTCTTCGAGCGTGGTCTTGTAGTAACCGCCGAGTCCAAAGGATTGATCGCCGCCGAGCATGATTAGACCGCCGCCGAGATCCTGGACATAAGTACGGATGATTTCCATTTGTTGCAAAGTCATTGCCGTCGCTGGAACGTTGGACAACATCAAGCAATCGAAACGCTGTAGTTCACTGAGCGAGCGCGGTACTCCTTCCACAGGTCGCACTTGAACAAGCAAACCTTGCTCTTCGAGTGCCCAGCGCAGTTCATTCGTTTGATCGACTTGCGAGTCGACCAATAATACGGTTGGCTTGCCCGAAGCGAACACGACTGCGGAAGCCGAATTGTTATCGAGAAGCGTGTCGGTAAAGCCGCGCACGCGCACCGCGTAGTCAACTTGCTTTTCATCGTCGATTGTTTGACGAAAGCGCAGTTTCGTTTCACCCTCTTCGATTCTGATCGGTTCTTTTTGATCGATAGCCAACACATCGCCTCGGTAGACATCGATGAAACCTTGATCGGCGTGATTGGAAGCGATGGTGACTTCGACGTAAAACGGTTCGCCTTGGCGCACTTGAGCAGGCGCGGTCACTTCAGCCACTTGGACTTCAGGCTCGTTGCGCGAGGGGAGCGGAACGGTACTGATCGGGACCTTGGCTCCCGCAGCCGCTTGCACCGCATCGCCGAGTGTTTGACGACCGTCGCTAAGAACCACGACATGCGGCACATGGCTTGGCGGGACTGAAGCGACAGCGGTTTCAATGGCCGAAGCGATGTTCGTCGCCCGCTTGGCACTTTCAACAGGCGGAGTTCGTTCTGCGTCGAACGCGCTCAGTGCCGCTGGTTCAGCCGCAAAATCGATGACGGCAAGATCATTCGTCCCACGTGCCTCCGACGTTTGCTTAACATATTCGTCGATCTTCGCGCTCGCTTCGGCATCCACACTTTGGCTGCGATCGACTGCTAAGACTACGAACATCTTTTTAGTAGGTTGCAAGAGCGTTAAGCCTGCGAGTGCTAGAACCAAGCAACCTACGATTAACATTCGCGCTGCAAGTGATATTCGGCGTTGCCAAGCTGGAAAGTCACTGAGGCTTTTCCAAAAATACCATGCAATGGGCACGAGCGCGAGCAGAGCCCACAGCATCCAGGGACGTGATAACTCAATCGCCATAGCGGTGATCTGCGTCGATTCGCTCATCCAACAACCCTACGTTGATAAAGCCACCATTCGACCGCCACCAAAACCAAGCCCGCCAATACCAAG
>JANNNN010000981.1:0-3603 GCA_031398555.1 Planctomycetia bacterium
TTTGAGCATGGATGTCTACGATGTCGTCGATGGAATGAGCATATCCGCCAGCCATCGCGATTGCTGTCGGTATCATCCGCGTTCGCAATTCGGAAATAACGAGCGAATCGCGCGAAGCCAAGCCTTGCTTGGTCAACTTGAGCCGTCCTAGTCTGTCATCTTCAAATGGATCGGCACCAGCCAAATAGATGGCTAAGTCAAATGGACCGTTGACGAAGACACGGTGCAGTCCAGCGGCTAATGCATCCAAGTATTCCAAATCATTTGTTCCGTCAGGCAAATCGATATCCAAATCGCTTGGAAACTTTCGAAGCGGAAAATTCCTCTCGCCGTGAATCGAAAAGGTAAACACCTCTGAAATGGAGGAAAATATCTGCGCAGTTCCGTTACCCTGATGCACGTCGCAGTCAATGACGACTGCACGGCCAATTTGCGATTCCGAAAGTAACGACAAAATGGCAACGCCTGCGTCATTGAAGACGCAGAATCCTTCTCCCATACCTCGCATCGCATGGTGCGTTCCACCCGCCATATTGACTGAGATACCATCCAAGATCGCTTGTCTGGCTGCGGCTAGGGTTGCACCGCAGCTTCGCAGAGATCGTTCGACCATGGCCGCAGACCACGGGAAACCGATTCTTTTGATTTCAGCGGCGGATAACTCGCCTGCGATTACTCGATCCACGTAGGGTTGTTCGTGCGCCAAACACAACTGTTCAACCGTTACTGAATCTGGAACAAGTAGAACATCCCTTTCCAAGAAAGGGTCGCTAACAATGCGATCTCGTAAGCGTCGGTACTTGGTCATCGGAAAACGATGACCCGGCGGCAGCGGCAACTCGAAGTGATCCGTGTAAAAGAGTTTCATGGCTCTTGCGTAGTCCGCGATTTCTACGAGTGGACTGGCTAGGTCGGACCGACACTGTCAGTCCGTTGGCAACATGATCCACAGTTCGGGGCGTCCGACGTTGCAATGAACGGCACGGGCAAGTAACCCCAGGCACGACCAACTCAAATAGAGCATCATCCGGGCAGCATGCCAAGCGAAAGGATTACGGCCGCTAAATGAAACCTTTCGATTTCCAATGCTTGGAACCGGGTGAAAAACTGTTTCGATCATCGTGGAACGCGTGGGCTCGTCGTCCTGAAGTCGATCAAGTTTTATCAGCATGGCCATGAGAAGCTCAGATGGAACACTACGATGGATGACATTGCGATCGATTGCGTAGGTAGCTTGACGGCTAACGGTCGGCAAGACAAGTAGTCCAATAAAGGTCCAGCTTGTGAAGCCTAAGCAGGTCATCACTAACTCGGCAATGCTTGTGACTCCTGCACCAGGAAGAAGCGAGGCAATCGTGAATCCCGAAACAATCCAAACCAAAGCAAGCAAAATGCCACGAGTTCTGCTGCCCGTGTTCACCGCCTCTAAACGCCGTGCGATCGCGATAGCCAATTGGTCTGAGCTGAGTTGATCTACCCAGGACCTTGGCAAAACCAATGACTCGAAGAATGGCAAACCAACGACTCCACCGGTAAATCCTGGATCCCAATGCTCAACAACAAGTACAGGCAATGGCTTTAACCCCCACTGCCTAGCCCGATCGATCGCAATCGCTACATTTTTTTCTGCGTCAATCCTCAGTCCAAGTGTCATCCAGGTGGCGAACCGACGTTGAAATGCAATGAAGCCCGCGGCAATCATAGTGATCAAACAGATGACTGCGAACCGACCACCAAGCCTCCCAGTCATGACGATTAGCGAACCAACGATAAGAAACAGAGTCAATTGAAATACTACACCCCGGAACCATCTTCGAAAAAAATCGCTAGCGTTGATATTCTGCCGACCGAAGATGCGTGGCAATACAAATCCACCAACTAAGTCTAAAGGCAACATGTATGCAACGCTAAGGCATAGGAAAAGCGCTAGAGATGTAAAATCAGAAGTCGACGGTTCCTGCGAGGTCGAGAAGATCGAATGTGGGAATCCTCCAATAAGCGACGCGAGTGTTACCAGAACAATCGATCCGATTCCAACGATTCCTACGAAAAGCCTTGAACGGGCATAGGTCATGATGAGTACTTGTAAACTCTTGCGGGCGAAACCAGCCGATTCCCTAACTGTTGCAGGTCAATCTAAGCTTTGATCGTCTGTTGGCGTGGCTAGTTCGCCAGAGTAATAATTTGTCAAAGGCTGAATTGCGAAAGGTCTGCCATACACCAGCGGCTCTATCTGTTTCGCTGCATTCAGTAAGGATGCCCTTTCGCAGACGAATGCTCTCACTTTTATCCAAACCTCCAAGTAGCCTTAAATCAGCACCACTGGCTAATCGAGAGAAGAAATTGCCAGCTGCAAAGTCTTTGCTCTGTATAACAAGCTAGGTGGTTCATGTTAGTTAGCGAAAGTTGGACTAACTTGGCATGCGGTGAACTAACCGTTCACGAAGTCGAAAAGTAACCAGAAAGCTAAAGAATCGCTTGACTGATGCAATCTTGGGTGAAGACGGGCTTTAAACCGATTACCTACATCTTTTGGCAGATCGAGCATGCAAATATCTGCCGATTGCCTAGCAGCCACGATTGTGTTTTCGATGTGCAGCGAGGGCAATGGCTTTTCTTGTAAATCCACAGTCGCTCTTCCGAGTTCAATCGACTAAGCGGCTTATCAGTATCTTCGCGACGAACCGTAATGATACGGTTGTACTTCACTCCCATGTCGAGCAACCGAACGGATGTTTTCCAGAGCTCATCAAACTCGTTACGCGCCAGCAAACAACTTGGTCGCGAAGGATGAATTCTTAGAAGGAAAAGAATCTCTGCTCGGTAGATGTTTCCGATTCCCGCAATAATTGACTGATCCAGTAGTAGCTGTCCAATGGGCTTCTTGCTCTTGAGGATACGAGCCCAAACTCGTTCAGGATTCGCATCAGATCGAAGAGGATCCTCGCCTAGCCGTGCCTTGGAGTCGACTACCTGTTCTGTATTGAGGATCTCGCACTGATTCGGACCATTTAAATCCAGTGCTCGGTCTTTTCCAACAAATCGGACACGAACCGCACCACGTGCGGCCGGAGGTGGGGCTTTGTGTAATCGGAACTTGCCATACAACCCGAGGTGAATATGCAAAACCCGATCATTTGAGAAGGTATAGTACAGATGCTTTCCGTGTGCCTCGACAGTCCTTAAAGTTTTGCCGGTGAGCAATTGGGATTCCACCTCGAATCTACCTTGGGGTGAGGTGACTTTCAACCGTTCACCTGCTAGCCATCTTGAATGGTCGCGTGCGAGGCGATGAATGGTGTGGCCCTCGGGCATAAAGGCATGCTCCCTAACGGGTACTGTTAAGTCCTAACCCGAGACGGTTGAATTCTCCGTGTATCACTCGGGGTATTTTTAACGATATGAAGTCGGGAAGGTCCATTCACGGCAATAAGCTTCGCGGCGATGCCTTGACGATATCTGAAAACACCCTGGACGCTGCTCAATCCTATAAAAAAGTCAATTGCTGGGATGATTCAATTCGGAAATGGCGACTCGTTCTAAGTTCAATTTACTGACCAAAGTATGCGTAGTACTCTCAGAATGGTGTGGTGAGACCTCTAG
>JANNNN010000990.1:0-4399 GCA_031398555.1 Planctomycetia bacterium
CAACTAATGTAACACCAATCGGGTTGCGACTGAGCGAACGAATTGGCTGGCACCGCTAGTACGGCGGAACCTGTATCGTGAGTAGCAGGAACGATGACGTCGATGTCGGGGGATAACTGCGTACGCTGCGCTACGCCTGAACTTATTTTGCCAAGATTGAAACCAGGCTGCACGGGCGTCGAAAAAATATGCGTGGGCAGTTCGAAAGCGTCGAGCACCGTGCGGCTCCAGTCACCCGATTCAGCATGCAGCAGTTGAGTCGTGGATGCGTTAGTGTACTCGTTACACTTTTCGCCGCTCAGTTGCCAATGAAAGTAGTCGGGGGTCATCAAGAATCGCTCGGCGATATCAAGAATAGGCGAATTCTCTAATCGCATCGATAGAAGCTGGTAAGCGGTGTTGATCTCCATAAATTGAAGACCGGTCTGTTCGAAAATTTCATTGCGACTTAAGCGAGAGAAGGCGGCATCGAACATGCCATGCGTGCGAGCGTCGCGATAGTGAAAGCATGGTCCGACAACATCGTCATTTCGATCGAGCAACACATAGTCGACTCCCCACGTGTCGACCCCTACACTGCAAATCGATGAACCGTACTTTGCTGCCGCTGCATTGAGTCCGTTCTGTACCTCTTCCCACAACCCCAAGAGATTCCAAACAATTCGTTTACCTTGATGAACGCCGCCGTTCGAAAATCGATGCAGCACATCCAACTGAACTCCTTGATCGGTGATAAAGCCAGCTAATACCCGCCCGCCGGAGGCTCCGAGGTCAACGGCTAAATGCACCGGAGGATGGTTGCTGGACATGGTTTTCCTTGGAGTTGGGCTGCGGCGGGGTTCGCTATGGAATAAGGAGCGATATTCTAAGAGACTCCTGCGAGTGGTTCTAGTGCCGCGTTTCCTACACGTTGAGAATTCTGTGATCTCTACAATACCACTTACAGGTTCGTCCGATTTCGCACGAAACCAGCTACGAATACCCGCCAGAATTGCGACGATTGAGCGTCCGAGCACTTAGCTCCCCGTTCCGTTTTTTGAACAATTCGGTTACCGTACGAGTCGATAAAGTTGATGACAGAAGTTGTGGCGAACTTGGTCGCCGGACTAAGTTGAGATTTTCGTTTTAAAACCTTCGCGCGTGGATGTTATGGAAGCTGGAATAGTCGGCCTGCCCAACGTGGGCAAAAGTACGCTTTTTAACGCTTTGACAAGTACTCAGGCGGCTGCGGCGGCGAACTACCCGTTTTGCACCATCGAGCCGAATGAAGGGATCGTAAGCGTTCCGGACGATCGGCTCGCGCGAATATCTGCTCTGATCACCCCCAAGAAACTTGTACCGGCCTACTTAAAACTTGTAGACATCGCAGGCATTGTGCGTGGCGCGAGCGAAGGCCAAGGACTAGGCAATAAATTCCTCAGCCACATTCGCGAAGTGGATGCGATCCTTCAGGTCGTCCGATGCTTTGAAGATCCCGATGTGATTCATGTGGCTGGCAAAGTCGATCCGGTTTCAGATATGGAGACGATCGAAACCGAATTGATGCTGGCAGACATTCAGGGTTTGGAAAATGCAATGCCGAAAGCTGAGCGAAGCGCGAAAACCGGCGATAAAGAAGCAAAGCTGCGAGTGGCCGCCATCGTTCGCTGCATGGAACATCTTGCCAAGGACCAACCGCTGCGCAAATTGGTACTGCCTGAAATTGAAGCCAAAGCCATTTCAAGTTACGGTTTGATGACCGCAAAACCAATTCTCTATGTCGCTAACGTCGACGAAAACGATCTGCATGGCGAAGGTAAATTGGCGACTGAAGTCCGCAACTATGCCAACTCGATCGGCGCAGCGGTCGTGCCAGTCTGTGCCAAATTAGAAGCCGAACTGGCCGAACTGGATGACGCCGATCGCCAAGAGATGCTCGAATCAGTCGGTCTAAATCAGCCCGCGCTGGCTATCGTCGCTCGCGAAGCCTATAAAACGCTCGGCATGCAGAGTTACTTTACAGCCGGTGAAAAAGAAGTTCGGGCCTGGCCTGTTCCCGTCGGTTCCACTGCCCCCCAAGCCGCTGGTGTGATTCACACCGACTTTGAACGCGGCTTCATTCGCTGCGAAATCTATTCGCTCGAAGATCTTGAAACCTATCGCAGTGAAAAAGAAATCCGCCTAGCTGGCAAGCTACGCACTGAAGGCAAGACCTACGTTATGCGCGACGGTGATATCTGCCACTTCTTGTTTAATGTCTAGAGGCCTCGAGCCATTTTCTTTGCCTTAATTCTGTTGGGAACTATTGTCCGAAGATTTTGTGTTAAAGTTCTGATCGATGACCCCACGGCTAACATCCGAAGTGGAGCCGACAGAGATTGCCATAATCCCAGTCATCACGCCTTAAGATTGTACCAACTGAGTAAAGTTAAGTTCGGCCAATCTAAGCTGAGCAGCAATTGTAGCAC
Source organism: Planctomycetia bacterium (assembly GCA_031398555.1). Lineage (GTDB taxonomy): Bacteria > Planctomycetota > Planctomycetia > Pirellulales > Pirellulaceae > Aureliella. The sequence goes on from JANNNN010000990.1 coordinate 2,448, forward strand.
CGGCTCGAATTACTTGAATTCCGTGAATTTTGGAATCACCAGTGTATTGATACTGTCAACGCGATAGCTAAGAATGAACCGCATTGCGATCATCGGCTATTGGCTCTCGTTGACGATAGAACTACTCGACAACCGACTACGACCTGACAGAAGTTATTATTTTGGGTTTGTATCTGGATTAACTACGACTCACAAAAAAAATGTTGCAATGGTGCTCCAATGCGCGATGCCACGTTAGGAAATAGCAACGAATCGTCAGTCACTTCGCCTTCTGCTTCCGGCCTACAGACGCAACGCACTTATCAGTCACCGACAATCACTTTGCCCAAAGGCGGAGGCGCTATCCGAGGCATCGGGGAAAAATTTGGTTCGAATCCGGTCACCGGCAGTGGTTCGATGTCGGTCCCGATTTCCACCAGCCCAGGTCGTTCGGGATTCGGTCCGCAACTTTCCGTTTCGTACGATTCAGGTGCCGGAAACGGGCCTTTTGGTTTGGGCTGGAATCTCTCGCTCCCGGGAATCACCCGCAAGACCGACAAGGGTCTTCCGCAGTACCTCGACGCTGCCGATTCGGATGTCTTTATATTGTCCGGGGCTGAGGATCTGGTGCCAGTGTATCGGCAGGACCTCGATGGCACCTGGGTTGCCGGACACGCTGGTTTCCTGCGGGACGCGGACGGATTCTGGGTAAGGGATGGATTAGGTAACCTCGTTGTTCACGAAGATGAGATCGACGGCTATCGCGTACGGCGCTATCGGCCTCGCATCGAAGGGCTCTTCGCCCGTGTCGAGCGGTGGAGCAAGATTGGATCGCCCAGCGATGTCCATTGGCGTTCGATTTCGAAAGACAACATCCTCACGCTTTACGGGTTCGATGCCGAATCACGGATCGCCGATCCGATGGATCCCAGCCGTATCTTTTCCTGGCTGATTTGCGAATCACGTGACGACAAAGGCAACGGCATTCGCTATCTCTACAAAACGGAAGACGAAACTTTTCAGCTTCGACCAGGGCAGTTCGATCCCTTCAGGCAGGCTCACCAAGTCAATCGAGTCAATGTCTCTGATACGCGCCGCTCTGCCCAGCGTTATCTGCAGAGGGTCCTGTACGGCAACGTGAAGCCACTGCTTGACGCACAAGGTCAGCGTCCCCGCTATGTGAGCGATCTGCCTCAACCGCCCTCCGAAACATCTGCCGATTGGCTGTTCGAGGTGCGTTTCGACTATGGAGAACTGGATGAGAGCAACCCTGCGGGAAGTCCGGAAAAGCCGTGGTTTTACCGCCCCGATGCGTTCTCCAACTACCGCTCGGGCTTTGAAATCCGCACCTGCCGCCGCTGTGAGCGGGTGTTAATGCTGCACCACCTTCCCGATCAGCCGGCGGACGCGGATCGCGCCGCTCAACTGGGATACAGGGGCGTGGTGCGCAGCACGGAATTCATCTACGACGACGAACTTAATCCCAGCCTCGCCACTCGCCCCGTCTATAGCTTCCTGAAGCAAGTGGTACAAACGGGATGGAAGCAGGAGAACGGCAATACAACTCGCCGCAGCCTGCCACCGGTGGAGTTCGAATACACAAAACCCGTCGTACAGGATACGGTTGAAGAGGTGGACTCGCAGAGTCTTGAAAATCTGCCTGTTGGCCTGGATGGCAATTCCTATCGTTGGACTGACTTGCACGGGGAAGGAATCCCCGGCATCCTCACTGAGCAGGCAGGTGCTTGGTTCTACAAACGCAACCTTAGCCCGATCCCAGACAAGCGGCCAGACGGCAGCGAGGTTTTGAACGCGAAGTTTGCCGCGCTCGAAACCGTCGCTCTCAAACCGAGGGTCGCCCTGAGCGGCGGCGCGGAATTCATGGACTTGGCGGGCGATGGGCAACCTGACGTCGTGGTCATGGGCGGCCCCGCGCCCGGCCTGTACGAGCACGATGACGCCGAAGGCTGGCA
>JANNNN010001049.1:0-1590 GCA_031398555.1 Planctomycetia bacterium
CGACATGGCTCGGCAGATTCGCGATCGTATCGGTACCGACTTTCGGGCTCGCAAGGTCGAATTCCAAGAGATTCTGGACATCATTTCGCAGGAGATACGACAAACCCTCGAGCAGGGTGGTACCGAGATTTCAATCGCGGAATCGGGTCCAACAGTGATCTTGGTCGTGGGTGTGAATGGCTCCGGCAAGACAACGTCGATTGCCAAGCTCGCCCATCGCTTTACTAAGTCCGGCAAGCGCGTCCTGCTCGGAGCTGGCGATACTTTTCGTGCTGCCGCTGTGGAGCAGTTAACGATTTGGTCGGAGCGAATCGGTTGCGACATTGTTAAAGGGGCGCCTGGCACCGACCCAGGCATCGTTGCCTTTCAAGCGACCAAGAAAGCCGTCGATGAAAACTATGATGTGTGCATTCTCGACACCGCTGGTCGATTGCAGACACAGAGCAATCTCATGCAACAGCTGGACAAAATTCGCCGCGTGATTGCAAAGCATATTCCGGAGGCGCCGCACGAAGTGCTGTTGGTACTCGATGCCACGGCTGGCCAGAACGCAATCAGTCAAGCCAAAGGATTTTCGGATGCAGCGGGTTGTACAGGAATTGTACTTTCAAAACTGGACGGGTCCGCCAAAGGCGGTGTCGTCATTCCAATCAGGCAGCAATTTAATCTGCCCGTAAAGCTCGTCGGTCTTGGCGAACAAATGACAGACCTAGCCACCTTTGATCCTGAGATGTTTGCTAAGGCTCTGTTGGCCGATCCGGGCTAGACGCAGACGCAGACTTCAGACTTCAGAAATGGCGCGCGACGTAAAAGTTGCGACCTCCGACCTCACGCCTCCGGCCTGCAGCCTGACTTGTAAGCAAGTCAGTAGTGCAATAGCTGCATTCACTTGGTTAGCGACAATATCTACTTAGGCGGCAAAGCTTACCAGATCGGGAAACTTCGCATAATTGTTGGGACAGCACGAAAGTAAAACTGCTGAATCCCACACGAAGTTTGCTCCGATAGCTAATTCCGGAAACGCATGTTTATGAGTGCGGGCTGTTTTCCAAGAACTCGTAAGTGGCTCAACTTTTCAGAGTGGCGGTCTTGGTCCCGATCTCATGTACCACCGTAGGGTCAACAGTGGCTTTACGGTTGCTTAGGATTCCGTCGATCAATCAAGGATGAACATATGAAAATTACCAAGACTGCGCTTTTGGCGGCAATCGCCTGCGCTTTCGGCAGCCAAGGTTTTGCGGCTGATCCCGCTACCTCAGCAAACTCCTATGGATATTACGCAGCAGAAGCAGCTCCTGCAGCTGGTCAAGCTGGCAAGAACGTTCGCTTGGCTTCGGCCCAAATGGCAGAAGTCATTCCAGCATCCTGCTCATGCACAGACACACCTGTTAGCAGCTGTGACACCGGTTGCGGCGCTGGAGCGGGTTTATGCGATGGCGATGGAAGCTGCGATTCGGCCGGCGGTGGAAACGATCCATGGCGATTGTTTGCTAACGATCCATTCGGTTTGACAATCGGCGGCTGGAGCGACATCGGTTACCACAGTGCCAAAACCAATGCTAACTTCAACAACTACGATGATAACGTTCA
>JANNNN010000874.1:0-3508 GCA_031398555.1 Planctomycetia bacterium
ACGCCGCAACGAATGTTTTAGATACTAAGACAATTACGCCGGTTACTCTGGCAGGTGACCAGAGTGGTGATTTCAGTGGCGCGTCCAATGGGGCTGGGCCGTTTGCGCCTGTCACTTTTAGCTCGTCGACGTCCATCACGGTCAATGAAAATATCATTACAACGTCGGCCGCAGTTCTGCCACTTGACTTCCCGGGCAGCAACTTCGAACCGGGGCATCGTGATAACCAGGATGAGGACCATCTCCTTAACGGCAGTGATGCGTCTCCACAAATTTCGACTCAGTTCTACAATTTCGCCCTCAACCGACCTTATGGTCTAGATGCGGCTGGTCGTCCAGTTTCAACCACGATCACACCCGAACAGATAGCTCGTACGCGCGACATTTTTGAGTTTTACTCAGTGGTTATGGGGGTCGATTTCGTTGAGAGCGAATCGTCCGGTTTGACGGTAGTTGTCGGCGATATGTTTCCAAACGGAGTTCAGAGTGGTCCTGGCGGAGTCATTGGCGTGGCTGGGGGTGGTCTCGCGATCATGGACAGCGCGGAGGTTTGGGACAATAGCTTTGGTGGACAGTCCGGCATACCTGGATCGCAGAATTATTTCCTGGTCGCCATGCACGAGATAGGGCACTTGTTGGGCCTTGGGCATGCTACTGAGCAACCTGTCCTTACAGTCATGGCTGGTGGTGCGTTGCCATTCAGCGAGTGGGCCTTTCCCGGCGATGCTGACATCGTACACGGACAGGGTTTATATCGACCCGACAATCGCGACGTGGACAGTTACAAATTCACTGTTCCAGCGGGCAAATCAGGTACGTTTACCGCGGAAACGTTTGCAGAACGCCTGCCGAGTAGCAGCAATCTTGACACCTATCTGACACTCTTTAAAGAGACGCCAAGTGGATATGACGTCGTTGCCATCAACAACGACAGTTTCAGCTCTGATTCTTTCCTGTCTGTGAAGCTCGCGGAAGGCAATTATTTCATCAGCGTAACGGGCAACGGCAACGAGAATTTTAATCCGTTGATTGTTAACACTGGCGATGGCGCGGTGAGTCAAGGCGCCTATCAACTCAAAATGGATTTCCAAGAGGATGCAGCAGCGGCTTCGATTGTTGATCCAGCAGGTTCTGCGCTTGACGGCGATGGGGATGGCTTAGCTGGAGGGAACTTTAATTTTTGGTTCCGCACGGCCGCACCAGTCGGTTTAGCTGCACCTGGCACTCCTAAAACGATTTATGTCGACAAGGGTTTTGCAGGAGCTTCAACCGGTAGTGCAGCCGCTCCGATGAACAGCCTCGACTTAAATAACACGGTTAAGTGGCCGGCCGGCTTAGTCCAACCAGGCGATATCATTCGCGTTGTTGGAAGCTTAGGTTCAGACCGCCTGTTGGGGACCTCAGCCGACAATCCAGCTTTCGAAATTGGCCGAGGTGGAGTCGGCAACGTAATTCTATCTGACGGTATTAATTTAGAAGTTCCTCAGGGCGTTACGTTGATGGTCGACGCTGGAGCTATCTTTAAAATGGGCAATACTCGCATCACCGCGGGTAGTCTCGATGCTGGGATTAACAAGAGCTTCTCGTCGCTACAGGTTCTAGGTACGCCTCGTCAGACAGTGAATTTCACAAGCTACAATGACCAAACCCAAGGAACTGACACCAATCCGCTTGTAACTTCACCACAAGCTGGTGATTGGGGTGGAATTGACTTACACAACAACATTGATCGGCAAGAAGGCCGCGGCGACTACGAGCGAAAGGGTATATTCCTTAATTACATCGCCAACGCGGACATTCGCTATGGCGGTGGTCAGATAACTGTTGCTTCGCCGAGCCCGACGATCAATCCGATCAATCTGAATGAAGCTCGACCGACGCTTCTTTACAATACGATTCGCTTTAGTGCAGACGCAGCGATCGCGGCCGACCCGAATAGCTTTGAAGAATCACGATTTACCGAAAGTCGGTATCAGCTTGCCCAGATTTTCCGCCCAGATTACGACCGAGTTGGACCTGACCTGCGCGGGAACATAGTAACCAACAACACGGTCAATGGGTTGTTTGTGCGTACATCGACATCGGCCGGTGGTGCATTGACAGTTTTAGATACTGCCGCGCGTTGGGATGATACCGACATCACGTATGTGCTTGGTGAAAACCTGATCATTTCGGGAACGTCCGGGGGAGCCTATTTGGAAACCACGGCGCCTGACATCAGTTTGATGCAGACAGCTGTTGCTACCATCGCGGGCGGTACATTAGCGAACCAGACAGTTTTGTATAAAATCAACTTTGTTGATCGTTTTGGTGGAACAAGTATTCCAAGCTCTGCGACACCTTCGCGAACGGTCGCAAACTTACCCAATCAAGTGGTGCAGCTCGGCAACTTGCCCTCTGCTACGGGTGACTTTGTAGGTCGGCGATTGTGGCGTTCAACGGATGGTGGCGCTACCTACAAGCTGATCGCGGAACTGGATCGTGGCACCACCACCTTTACCGATAATGGCTCGGACTTGGGTGCAGTGTTGTTAAATCCGAACGCGACAAGTCTACAGCGTGCTCGACCAGATTCGCGGTTGCAAATTGATCCGGGTGTGGTTGTCAAATCGTCTGGATCACGCATCGAAGTTGGCGTCAGCGCTCAGTTGATTGCTGAGGGGTCCGCCGATCGTAAAGTGATTTTCACCAGCCGTTCGGATGACCGCTACGGAGCAGGTGGAACATTCGACACGAACAGCAATTTGAATGCCACCAACCCAGGCGCCGGGGATTGGGGGGGGCTCATCGCTCGTCATGTTTCGTCGATTAGTATCGATCAGGCGCTGATCACTTACGGTGGTGGAGTGACTAGCGTAAGCGGTGGATTCGCCGGCTTCAATGCGGTTGAAATTCATGAAGCTGATGGACGAATTGCTAATAGCATTCTTGAGAACAATGCATCCGGCTTGGGTGGCAATAGTGGCGCTAATCGCGATGGCCGTGGGCCACACGACGCAAGCGTCATTTTCGTGCTTGGCAGTCAGCCAGTTATTGTCAACAACATTATTCGCAATAACCCGGTCACGACCAACACGGTCTCGAACACCGCTGCAATCAGCGTCAATGCAAATGCGATGAACACAGACAACATCCAAGATCGTGGACGTCAAACTGGTCTGGCAGGTCGATCGGCTGCAGGACTGGGTAACAGTGGTCCACTGGTAGATGGCAATTTATTGTCTACCAACGGTCTGAACGGAATGCGAGTCCGTGGGCAAATTCTGACAACTGGGACGGTTTGGGATGATACGGATATCGTTCATATTTTGCAGAGCGAAGTAGTCATACCGGACTTGCACACCTATGGTGGATTGCGACTGCAAAGCAAGTCGGACGAAAGTTTGGTTGTGAAGTCGGGGGCCGGAGCAGGCATAACCGCAACTGGCGCTCCGCTAGATATCGTCGATCGGATCGGTGGATCTCTACAGATTATGGGAGCACCCGGATTTCCTGTGGTCTTGACCAG
>JANNNN010001114.1:0-1975 GCA_031398555.1 Planctomycetia bacterium
GAGGGCGACATCCTCACGCAGGGTGCGCACAAGTTCGCCCCGAACAAGAAGCACGCCGACGGCGGGATGTGCAACGAGGACTTCTACAAGGAGTTCGGCGGGGAGTTGTTGGCGTTCAACGGCCTCGACTACTCGGTGAACAACCACTCGCCGGGTGCACTTTCCGGTTATTCCTGACCGGTCGCCAGCGTTTAAACATTTCATCGCGGATCCTAAAATAACGCAGGTGCATACTACCGCCTGGAAAGTTGCTGGCTTTACACAAGTCCGCTAGCGGTTGGTAAAGTTGCCAAGGGCTGCTCGAAACGTAATGAAAATCGGCCCCTTGAGCGTGCCACTTTTGATAAAGATCGACCATTCCGTCAACAACTTCAAACGGCCTAAGAAAAGTGTTTGCCAGCATTTCGCTGCGACTGGTGGCTTCCGTCATTTTGATCGTATCGTCGATATCGCTAACGATGCTCAGTCCACGAGGTTGAACGAGGTGGACTTCGCCGATTACGGGTAGATGGACGGTGTGAGTGGATGATACCGGATCGGTTGCTGTAGCCGCGCGGAGGAGTCGGATCGGGACGACTTGGCGCTGACCCAAGCGAATGTCACCCGTTAAGCTCACGTGCGGAGCGGGAAGGTAGTCTTTGGGTAATCGCAGGAGACTGTAGAACACGCCACTGCCACGCGTTCGACGTTTGAGCTGGAGCTTGTGATCGCCCAACTGAAGAACAATGCGACGACGCGCAATGGGTTTGGTTAAGAAGCCGCCTATACGTTGCTGGAACACATCGCTGGCGACTTGTTCCGGTGTCGCCTTCATGGCGCGTTTCAGGCCTTTGAGCAGTAAGCGAGTACCTAGGGGCACGGTCTCAGTTGAATAGACACGACCGTGTACCAGAAGTTTCCAGCAACCCCGTTTCTCGTCAAAAAAACCCAATGACGGAAACATGGCTGCGTACTGGTTCGGTTTCAAGTTCGAAACTGTCAGTCGATTCCTCGGTTTCATGCGTGCTCTCAATTCGCTCGCAGGGGATCAATGCCGGTTGACTGGCGCTACTGCGAGCTCATCTACGTGTACGAGGTCGCCCGCGTGGTGGCCCGCCTCGATTATTATCGTTTCGCTTATGATTTTCCATATTACCCTCAATGATCGCCTGCAGCGAATCAGCCCAACTTGGGATATTGCGGTGCTTTTCGCCGTTGTCTTCCGAATCAATATCTTCCAAAATGTCCTCTTCGTCGTGCTCTTCAACATCTGACCGAGGCGGCAGGGGGCGTTCTTCGCGGACGCGCGGAGGCCGGTCTGCCCGAGGTTCGGGACGTTCGGTCCGTTTTTCGCGTCGGCTGTCTGGTCCGCGTTCGGCCCGTGCTGGACGTTCGCTTCGTTCTCCGCCGCGATCTCCAGTTCGTTCCCCGCCTCGCTCGGCACAGCGATCAGCACTTCGTTCGGCCGGTCGCTCTGGTCCGCGCTCAGTTCCCCGATCCGGAGTGCGTTCCGGTCCCCTTTCATTACCGCGCGGAGCGCCGCGGTCACCGGTTGGTTCATTGCTGCGAGGTCGTGAATGTTGCGGACGTTCTGAAGTTCGCTCAGTACTGCGCTCGGTGGTACGCTCCGTATTGCGATCAGACCGTCCAGCGGTTCGTTCAGGTCGTGGTCCGCGGTCAGGCATACGTTCGGGTCGATCGCCGGGGCGTTCGCTGGCTAGTTCAGCGTTTAGCTCACCATCATCGTGGTGGGCGGGCGCTGCTGTGTCGTCGATCGGACGTTTACGACCGCGACGACGCCGGCGACTGGATCGGCGCTCTGGGTCGGCTTGAACAGTTGGATCGTCAGCATCTGAGAGATCTACTTCGAAACTCTCTGGTTCCGAATAATCGTCTCCAGGCACAATCGACTCGACGTCGTCAACATCGTGATCTGTTCGGGGTGCACTGGCTTCCGCAGCATCTGGACGTCGCGAGCCGCGACGACGGCGGCGGC
>JANNNN010001128.1:0-2154 GCA_031398555.1 Planctomycetia bacterium
CGCGCCGCGCATTCCTGCTGATTGTGAATGGCCAGTGTGTGCGCTTTGCCATGCGCAGCAGACGTTTTTCCTCCAGATCGCTTTTCCGCCGGGTGCGACCACTTGCACATTGATTGGTCGCACCCGGCAGGAGCGACCCACGGTAACAACGTGACAACATTCGAGTTGATTCCGGGTTGGAAACCGCGTCGCAAAGTTCTTGGCATGTCAGCCATTCTGCTGCCCTTTGACGCAAGCGGCAACGTCGATTGGATCGGCTTACGTGGTCACATCGAGCGAACACTCGATGCCGGTTTGGTTCCCGCCGTCAACATGGACACCGGCTATGCCAATCTGATTAGCGAAGCGACGCGTGTCCTTGTGCTCGAAGAAACGCAGCGGATTGCCAGCGGTCGAATGTTTGTTGCCGGTGCTTTTGTGGGTGATCAGCCGCACGCGTCCTTCGACTTAAGTGCTTACGTAGCGCAAATCGATTCCATTCAAATGCACGGCGGAACGCCAGTGATTTTTCAATCATTCGGTTTGACGGGATTATCGGATGCCGAATTGATCAGCGCTTATGAACGCATCGGGTCTGCCACTGATCAGTTTGTGGGTTTCGAGTTGGGAACGATGTTTGCTCCGTTTGGCCGCATCTATTCACTGGACGTGTATCGCGAATTAATGCAGATCCCGCAGTGCATGGGCGCCAAACACAGTTCGCTCGATAGAACACTTGAGTGGCAACGTTTGGCAATTCGGGACGAAATACGTCCCGAGTTTCATGTATTCACCGGCAACGACTTGGCAATCGACATGGTCATGTACGGCAGTGATTATTTGTTGGGCTTGAGCACGATGGCGCCGGACCTTTTTGCCAAGCGTGATCGGATGTGGGAATCGGGTGATGCTGAGTTCTTTCATCTCAACGACATACTGCAGTACTTGGGCTTCTTCGCATTCCGCGACCCAGTGCCAGCTTATAAACACACCGCTGCTCAGTGGCTCCATCTTCGCGGTTGGATCGCCAGCAACTTGACTCATCCAAGCAGTCCTTCGCGACCAGAATCGGATATTGCGATTTTGCAAACGATCTTGAAGCAGTGTGAACGGTATATTTAGTGAGGAGTGTAGAACATTTGTCCTCAAATGTTCATCCACCAACTAACATGACTCATACAATCGAGCCTGAACTTGAATCCTATCGCATATCTGGGAAAATCTATGGAAGATTACGTACTGGATTGGACGGCGGTAGGTTGACCATGACACATATGGCTAACTCTATTGATTACCGTTGGTCATTCGGAAAGAAACTGAAAGAGCATACAGTTAATCAGACCGTCAGCCTGCATAGCCTTAGGGCGGTTCGGGTACTTAGCCTAGTGGAAGCTACCGCACATCGGTTGGTAAGCGCAGCGACTTAAAATCCTCGCGCTCGTAGAGTGGTTCGAGCTCAGGAGTTGTTGAAAGCGATTCTAGATCCCGAAATCCCTTTTTCATCGCTTGTGCAAGCAGATCGACTGCGGTAGATGCATACTCTTCGGCGAGTTCTAGTTGTACGTTGTGAGCCAACTGCTCATCTGACTTCACTTTCTCCGAGCATTGGGCACAGAGCTTGGCACCAGCCTTCAGGACAGTGATCCACGCATGCGAAGATGTCTGGGGAGCCAGTTCATTCAGTGTTTTGCGAACCTCGACCATCGCCTGACGATGGTTGCCGGCTTGCAAGTAAACGCGACCACGGGCGATACGTTTGGGGGCACGCATCATCGGTGATGCCACTTGTACAGCTCGATCATAATCGCTGAGCGCCTCTGCGAACTTCCCTTTTTGAATGTACAAGTTGGCACGATCTTCCAACATGACGGGATAAGCCGTCGCGAGTTGCCGCTCGTCTGGTGAACGATCCAATACCTTCTCCGCCAGTCCAATCGCTCGGTCTAACAATGGTTCTGCTTTGGACAGGTTGCCATCATTCAGTATACGTTCACCCAAGAGGCTCGTCGCAACAGCTAATGTTAATTCAACATCCACGTCGCTCTGCAAAGAATCCAACAGTTCAACCGCCATTTCAAGACAGTGACTCTCTTCGGCCGGATGATCGTTAAGTGAGTACACTCTGGATAGGTCGGTGTAAAGTCCAGCTAACTGAATAACATGCGAACGCCCGAT
>JANNNN010001202.1:0-3603 GCA_031398555.1 Planctomycetia bacterium
GGTAGCTGGTTTCTTGAGAAACCGGATACGGGAAATTGATTAGTGTTCGTCCGGTTTCTAACGAAACCCAGCTACGTTAATGCGTGACGTTTCGAGGGTCCGTCTCGGTAATAATGTCACTGATACCTTTGGGATTAAAACCTTTATAACCGTCGCGTCGTTGAAGAATTTCCAAATGGGAACCCAGTGTCCCTTCTCGCACAAATTTTTCAGCTTGCTCAGCCGTAATCCAGCCAGCGTCCACGGCTCGCTGTGCGCGATGCGGACAAACTGGCCAACGCTGCCCCACTGTAAACGCTTGCCTCAAGTGGTGCAAATCGGTGAACGGATTCATGCTGACCACGCCTTGCTGCACGAGCTGATCACGGGCGGAGTCGAACTCAAATTCGCATTCCAAATGGTGCAAGCCAGCTTGTAAGAAGGCTTCGCCGTGCAAAGCGCACCACAGGCCAACGGTCCCCAATGTTTCACGGCGGCTCATTGGATGATGAGCGAAATCTTGCGAAATCTCCTCAGCGCCCAGGTCGACATCGGCAAAGACGACTACACCACAGGCCGGTTGCTCCATCACTTGCGCTCCCCAGCCCGCTTCGCGTCCCGCGTAGAATCGCTCGCGGCATTCCATTCCCAGCAGTTCCAAGGTGCGAATGAGATCCGGAAAACCTGCGCGGCTCGATCGATAAGTGTGATGATCATGGTTGGCCCATCCCAACCCTAAGCGACCCTGACGCGCGCGTTGAATCCGCCCAGCGTCGTTTCGATTTTGCCAGTAAGCACGTTCAGCCGCGAAGAACAAATCCGCCGCATGATCGCGACCAATTTCTTGGATAGCTTCGGCGATTAGCGCCCGCGCATGGTCGAAACCTACGGTGTCACTGTCAAAGTCGCGGCGGCGCAGTCGAAAGCGTTCGAAGTGCCAAACGGTTCGTTTAAGCTGTTCGGCAGAAACTTCCGACACGTCCCAGCGTACGCTTCCATGACGCTCGACAATCCAAACTTCGCTTTCGCTATCGCAATGAACACAGCACTTTCGCAACTGCGCGCCAGTTCCCCCCAGAATTTGGTGCCTCGAATCCATGCGATGCGTTTCTAGGAAATCCACGACGGATTCGACCTTGATCACTAACATCTTCTTTCCGCAGTCTTTCACCACGGTCGGCAATTGTGCCCGCGGATGCTTGAAGCAATCCTGCCCGCGAGCCTCGGCGAGCTCAAAACCGCAATGCATCAGTTCGGCGGGTGTCACGTCGAGCGTTAACCGGTCTGTCCAGTTGAGCAGTTCCGTGCCAGTCTCATTTAGCATCCTGTCGCTGAGCATTTGCAGCATCGGCACCGCTTCTTCCAGTTCCGCGATTCCATCGCAAACCAGTCGAAAGGCCTCAGGATGAGTTTTCCAAGTCGGTTCGTGCGGTGCCACAACTGCGGGTGTCATCTTTGATATCCATTTTGAAAGAGCTCAATTTCGCTTCTCCGACTTCATTATACGCCTTAACAATCTGGCCTGCCTACGACCAAGCGGTAGCCCGAGCTATACTATTGCACGCGACCATTCTACATTTACCGTGGCTCAATGAGTGCTTGGCCGTCCCTCAGGGAAAAAACGATGTTCAATGTTCCGTTAGAGTTAGCCCAGATCGTCGATCCAAGCCGCATTTTGTCGGACCCCAGCGCGCAGGCGGCATTCCAAAGCGATGGACTGACCGCGTTCGCCGTAAAACCACTCGCTATCGTGGTGCCGCAATCCCAGGAAGAAGTGATCGACGTCGTCCGGTGGTGTAACGAAAATGCGATTCCATTTGTCGCCCGCGGCAGTGGCACAAGCTTATCCGGCGGTTCACTACCTTGTTCGGATGGAGTCGTAATCAGCCTCAATCGCCTAAACAGAATAATTGAAATTGATATTCCTGGACGGGCTGCCGTCGTTGAATGCGGCGTAATCAATAACAAGCTAACATCGGCGGTCGAACACGCGAAACTCTACTACGCACCAGACCCAAGCAGTCAGCAGGTTTGCACCATTGGTGGCAACATCGCTTTCAATTCCGGTGGCGCCCATTGCCTCAAATACGGCATGACGAGCAATCATATTTTGTCGATGAAAGTCCTTCTGGGTGATGGAACAATCGTTCACGTTGGCAGCGAAGATGGCGAGGGGATCGGACCGGATGGGCTGGGATTGATTGTGGGCAGTGAAGGGCTGCTGGGCATCGCTCTGGAAATCAAAGTCCGTTTGCTGCCCAAGCCGGAAAGTTATCACACGGTACTAGCAGGCTACAAGACGCTGCAAGATGCTGGACGAACGGTTGCAAAGATTATCGCTAGTGGCTTGTTACCGGCTGCTATGGAAATCATGGACCGCTTGAGCATGCAAGCCGCTTCGGCCGCAGTGGGTGCTCGCTATCCCGAAAACGTAGAGGCGGTGCTGATCGTCGAATTGGATGGCAGCGTCGAAAATGTTACCGCCGAGCGCCGCCAACTCGATGAATTGCTTGCCCAAAGCCAAGCGTCTGAAATACTGATCGCCGCCAACTCAGACGAGCGTGCGAAGATATGGAAGGGACGCAAGAGTGTCTTCTCAGCTGTCGGTCGCCTGAGTCCCGACTTCATCGTGCAGGACGGCGTTGTCCCACGTGGCAAGCTGGGATTCGCACTTGAATACATACAGCGTTTGAGCGAAGAGGCTGGAATAAAAGTTGCGAACGTGTTTCACGCCGGCGATGGCAACTTGCATCCCCTAATAATGTTCGACGGACGCAAACCGGGCGAACTGCATCGCGCCGAAGAACTGGCGGCTAAGATTGTCCAATTGTGTGTTGATCTAGGTGGATCGATTACCGGTGAACACGGCGTCGGAATGGAAAAACGCCAATTCCTTCCCAGTATGTTCTCGCCCGATTCGATCGACTGCATGAAACGACTAAGAATCGCTTGCGACCCACTCGAAATCGCCAATCGCGGTAAAATGTTCCCCGATGCAGAAGCGCCCGCTTTGACTTTTCAAGGCCTGCACCCACTCGAAAAGAGTGGAATCGCAAGCCGTATGTAACTTCTCATGTTTTTTAAACTTGTTCAAAATCGTAAGGACGGAATGAATGGCCAATGTACTAGTGACCGGTGGGGCAGGATTTATTGCATCGCACATTGTGAGTGCACTGGTCAAGCGTGGCGACAAAGTCCGAGTGCTCGACAATCTTTGTACTGGTTTCAAACGCAATCTGCATCCTGACGCGGAGTTCATTGAAGGAGACGTTGCCGACGAGTCCGCCACTGCAAGAGCCATGCAGGGGATAGAATTGGTCTTCCATCAAGCCGCGCTGGCCTCGGTGCCGATGAGTCTTGAGAAACCACTGGCGACTAACCATGCTTGTGTCACTGGAACAGTCAATGTGCTCCATCAAGCAGTGAAGGCCGGCGTAAGAAGGGTCGTCTATGCCGCCAGTAGCAGCGCTTACGGCGATCGTCCCTACTCCGGAAAGCGTGAAGTCGACTTGCCACAAGTCTTAAGTCCCTACGCGGCTGCAAAACTGGCAGGTGAATTGTATTGCCAAGCTTTCTTTCACAGCTTTGGACTAGAGACTGTGGGACTGCGATACTTCAACGTTT
>JANNNN010001206.1:0-3289 GCA_031398555.1 Planctomycetia bacterium
CCAGGGAGCTGGCAGCGGCTCGCATCTGCATCCAGATCTCGTGCGAGGTCTCTTCATTGGGATCAAGCCGGACTTCGCGTCCGTCGATTTTGACGTACCAGCAACGGTGGGAGTTTTTGAAGAACGGCTTGCGCATGACTACTAGTTCCTTTCCGAATTTAATTCGGAGGAAATCTAGCAGAATTCCGTCACTGCCGGAGTGGAGACGTTGGAGACAATTTTGGAGACAAACGCACTTTTCTTTACATCTGAAAAGTGCGTTTGACCCTTGTTTTTCTTAGTGGGCAGTACAGAATTCGAATCTGCGACCTCAACGATGTCAACGTTGCGCTCTAACCAACTGAGCTAACCGCCCGTCTGATGGCTGGGTTTGTCGTCCGGCCACGCGAAGTCGAAGTATATGCGGGAGGGAGAGTTCGTGCAATATCGTAGGACAGTCCCACTAGCTAGCCTAGTCATTTCCGTTTTCCTTGGAAATCCCTCATCGAGCCTACGGCGGTTGTTGGGAAACCACCGCCAAAGGTTTCGTTCCAGATCAACCTTACTTTGCAATCGGGGTTTCTTTATCGCCGTTGCGAATGAATGGTTCGCGCGCTTGTTCGCCGACGACAGGCATTAGTTCACGCACCCAAATGTTTCGGAAGCGAACTGGATTGCCGTGATCTTGCAGTGAGATTGGACCGGTCGCGTCGTGCTTTTTGTATTTCGGCGGGCTATTAAACGGCGTGTCGCCTTTCAATTCGAAATGATTCAAAACAACCGCGCCGTTGTGCAGAGCGGTAATGAATGCTGGCGACTTGAGCGAACCATCTTCGTTAAAACGCGGGCAAGTCCAAATGATATCGTACGCGTTCCATTGCCCAGGCGCTCGCATGGCGTTGACCATCGGCGGAGTCTGTTTGTAAATCGCAGCAGCCTGTCCGTCGAAGTAGGTTTCACTGTCAAACGAGTCTAAGATTTGCATCTCGTAGATTCCCATCAAAAAGATGCCGCTATTACCGCGACCTTGGCCCGAGCCTTTGGGTGGCGTCGGCGCGGACCACTCGATGTGCACTTGGCAGTCACCGAATTTTTGCTTTGAAGTCACTACACCCTTGCCTGCGATCATGTTCCCTTCCTCGACTGTCCAGCGATCGGCATTTGCCCACGCCGATAGATCCTTGCCGCCGAAAAGTACCACTGCATCCGATGGTGGCTGTGAATCGGTCTCGCCAGGTTTGATAATCTCAGGTTTGTTCCACTTTATTCCATTTAGATACTCTTGGGCGGAAGTGGGGCCAGAAATTGAAAAAAGAGCCAGCACAGATACTACCATTCGATCGCAACGCATAGTTCAGACCTTCTTTGGGGTTGTTAAGAGTGAAGTTTAGGACGCATTATCTTTCGAATGCTCGGCTTGTTCAACCTGCGAGTGACTACATGAAGAAATAGTTAACCTATTTCTTCGAAAACTTATTGTAATGTAATTTAAGAATCGCTAAGGTAACTCTTCTAAGTGGATTTCGAGCACTGAGGACTATTTTCTGGAGCATTAGTCATGCGAAACAATTTCGGGAGACGAGCTGCCTTCACGTTAGTGGAGCTTTTAGTAGTGATTGCCATTATCGGAATTTTGGTTGGGCTACTTTTACCGGCTGTTCAGAGCGCACGCGAAGCGGCGAGACGCATGCAGTGTTCGAACAACCTCAAACAATTGGGGTTGGCTTTGCATAACTATCATGACACGTTCCGTACGTTTCCCATCAATTACTCGATGTCGCCAACAGGCGCCGGTGGATCTGGCGGAAACTCTGGTGACGGCAATTCTCGTCAATGCTCTTGGTTGGGAATGATTCTTCCCCAAATCGAACAAACTGCTCTCTACAACACGATCGACTGGCGAATCGGATTGAAGATCGGCGGTGCGCCATCACCGAATGTTGCAATTGCTCAACGAGTGCTTCCAGCATTCCAGTGTCCATCGGATGGAAGCGGCAATAATGGGCGCTACGGAAATCGCGAATGGCTTGGACGCTGGCCGGTAGCAACTTTTGGGGAATATGGCGGCACGAATTACAAAGGATGCGTTGGGTCGGATTGGAACTGGGGCACGTTTGCAAACCCCATGGGCGGAACTCCCAATGGTCTTGATGGTGGCAATGGAATGTTTGTACGCGATGAAAACATACGTGCGGCCAACCCTAAAGACATTCGAAAGATGTCATCAGTGACCGATGGTCTCTCGAATACTTATGCGATTGGCGAAGCACTTCCTGAGCTGTGTTCACATACTTTTTGGTATGGGATGAACGCTTCGCTCGCGACGACCGCCGTACCGGTAAACAACTATTTAAAAGTCTACCGTGCTACGAATCCTCGCGCGAACTACTTTGGCAATGGTGCCAACTTTGCCCCAGTTTGGGACTGGAACAATAACTATTCCTATGCTAGTCAGCATACGGGCGGTGGCCAATTTACGATGGGTGATGGTTCGGTTCGATTCGTATCCGAAAACATTGACCTAGTTGTTTACCGAGCTACTGGCACGATGAACGTCGGCGAAGTTTTCAACTCAGACCAATAGTTGTCGATTCGACTAGGGAGCAATATTGATGAAATGTTACGAACGAATTGAAAAGTACACTCGACGGGCAGCCGTAGTTATTGTCGCGCTTGCACTGGCTGGGTGTTCTGAATCCGGGCCAGAGTTGGAACCATTGACTGGAAAAGTGCTTCGCGATGGAAAGCCGTTGACCAACGTTTCGATCTCGCTTGTGCCTGTTGCCTCTGGTTTAGCCGCAATTGGCACTGCCGATAAATCTGGCAATATTCAGGTTCAAACTAACGGGCGAAATGGCGCGATGAAAGGCAAGTATAAAGTTGGAATTACCGAGCCGATCCGCGAGATGACCCCACAGGCGCTTGCTTCCGGTGGCCCGCCGCCGGTCAGTTTTAACCCAAAATTCGAATCGCCCCAAACCAGTGGAATCGAACAAGAAGTTATCGAAGGTGGAGGCACTTTTGAGTTTACAGTTACTAACAAGTAACCGTTACTGATGAACTTGACAGACCGCTTTGCCATCCGTGGAATAACGTACGTTTTATTCCCATGGATGGCATGCTGGTCTCACGGATGAAAAAAGGAAACAGATAATCGCTTTCGTTCGATACCGCTCGGATATTGCTATTCAGCCGTCACCGCTAGTATCCGGTTTTCGCGGTAGTAACCGGACGCTCTTTATCCAGCGCGTTCCGGCTTATGCTGCTAAACCTCCGATTGAATTTGGACGCGGCACTAGGCTACAGGCCG
>JANNNN010001215.1:0-7007 GCA_031398555.1 Planctomycetia bacterium
CGACCGTTGACGATCACTTGCGATCGTGTCTGACCTTCCGGCTTGAGCAAAATCGGGTTCATGTCGGAATGGGGCAGAGTGCCAGCCGCGATGGCTTGCAAGGCTTGCGATCGACCGATTTCAGCACCGTCGCTGCAAACCGCAGCGTTGTTCGACATGTTTTGGGCTTTGAACGGAGCCACGCGAAAGCCGCGTCGCGAGAAACAACGACACAGCGCGGTCGTCAGCAGACTTTTGCCCGCTGACGAACTTGTCCCCATCACCATTATGGTTTTCGCCGCCATTGCTCATTCCCCTTAACCGCCTCAGCGCTCCATCCTGTTTAGACTTCTTCAGGCTCTTACTACTGATCCGCCGAAATGACCTCTGATCCGTTTCGACTTGCCAGAGCAACCAACTGATCGATCGGTAGCGACGCACTAATGAACCGTACCGAACCATCAGCCATCAGCGTTTCGGCTCCGCCAGTATGAAACGAATAGACTTCGTTGTCATTG
The DNA here is from genome assembly GCA_031398555.1 of Planctomycetia bacterium. GTDB lineage: Bacteria > Planctomycetota > Planctomycetia > Pirellulales > Pirellulaceae > Aureliella. Next base: position 498 of record JANNNN010001215.1, read on the forward strand.
CTGCAGTTGATCGAACATGTTCCAGGACGAACGGCAGTGTTGCCTTCCGCGAGCGCGCCATCGATGAGAAATCCTTTGTTGTGGCTGGCCCAAACACCGCCGGTTGGAAATGGTCGCGTAACGCTTGCCGTGCCACTCCATGTTTTGGGAGTTGTGCCGTCAGGAATTAAACGGCCGTTTTGATATAGCCTCGGCCGTCCCGCACATTCGACCAGCAAGAGCGTATTCGACAATCCGTCGTTTACTTCAGCGAGCTTAACAGCAGTCGTCTTCAAGATGCCGCAGTTCAGTGGATCACTCAATTGGGAGGTGACCGGCAGAGAACTATTCAGTTGAGTGCCAACGCCGCCCACGTTCGCATAGTCGGTTATGGCTCCGTTGAAAAATGTTCTCGCCGAAGTTGTCGGTGTTGTCGTCGCTGCATTTGCATAGTCAACGAGCACAGTCCATTCGAAACCATCGCGATCAGGTGCTGACGGACAGCGCAGTGTTGGCACGCCAGTCAGCACCGCTTGCTGGTTAGCGGTATCATGCCAGTGTCTGGTTGGATTGAAACTTTTATACAAGCCGTCCTGTTCGAAGAATGGCAGAACTGCAGTAAACCAACTTCCGCGACGAGCCACAAACTGGGAGCCAGGAGAAGGTCCCGACGATTGGGCTGGCCAAGCGCGATAAGCTGATTCGTAGTTGTGCAGGGCTAGACCAACTTGCTTGAGGTTGTTGCTACACTGCATTCGCCGCGCCGCCTCACGAACGGCTTGAACCGCTGGGAGTAGCAAGGCTACTAGTATACCGATGATGGCAATAACAACTAGCAATTCGACGAGAGTGAAGCCAGCGCGAACATATCGCGACGAGCAGTGTGATTTAAGCATGCTATGTCCCAGCCCATTCCAGCTACTTGAAAACAACAACCGCGCACAGATTACCCTGCGATTGAACTGCTTTTTCAGCGGACAGCTAAATTGGCGACCTCGAGGAAATTGAATTAGGTTATAGGTTCGCTTGATCGAAGATCTACAACCGCAATGACCGCCTCAACCCAGGAAGGCACTTATCATCCAATTTGTGGTAGGTCTTCTGACTCACTGCTTTTCGATCGCTTTAGCCTTCTCATCCGCGAGTGGACAATGGCTCATGAAACAAGCGAAATACGCAACGGGGAGTTGCAAAGCAGCCTACAGCGGCCGGACCGTCCCGGATTTTCACCGGAGTTCCCTGTTCACCCATTCTCGCAACTGCGACATGGGTCACCACAAACGTTTCAGCATCTTACAGGTCACTGGGATTCTGTCAATTCAGCGCAGTACAAAGTTGAACGACGGTGGCAACCTCCTTGCACACAACTTTCCTCGAACTCGCTCTCTATATCTGCGCGCATCTGTTTGAGGGACCCCACGTTTTTGTAGCGTTTTTGAAGGCCGCTGAGGGTTTTTTCTGTCCCCTTAAGGCAATCCTCTACGAAACTGAGTAGTCGAGCGCTCGTTATCGTTGTTAACTGATTCGCAATCGGTTCGGAGGACGCACTCAGCGACTCAGGAGTCAAAAGCGTTTCAAAGATGGAGGAAAACGAAATGGCGCTAGCCCAATACCACTTACTTTATCGTCAGGTGGGTGGTGGGGTGGAGGCGTTGATCGCACAAGCTTCCCGGGAATTTTTGATGAATGCGACCGCCGCTTTCTCATTGCTCGGTGGACGATGTACCTTGGTACTGACAGATGAAACAATCGAGGACCAACGTTTTACACTTCATCGCTTCGGTATGTACGCACCGGAGCGTGTTTGAAATCGATAGCGAAGTTCGTGCTTGCATTCGGTGCGAGAAGTGAGTTGAAAGTTTCTGGCGGTTTGGCTCATCACTCACAGTTCCTCATTCATTTCGCCTTAATTTGAGGCGAAAGAATGCCACTCGATTCCACGGCTATCAATTCCACGGCTTATAGTGCGTAAGAGTTATCTGAAGGGTGATTCAATTCCAGCGCAGCGGCAGACACAATGTTCCGTGACTGTAGCACTCAGCTATGGAAGAAGCCTCGTCTTTTCAATATCGCTCCTTTCCCAAAGCCGCCAGTGCGATCCCTTCAAACCTCTTTTCGCAATCGGGCCTCTATGCGTTTCAATCCAGCTCAGCCTGCCCTGTTCCTAATGTCATTTCTAATGTCTGTGGGAGGACAACTTCATGGTCAAACGAAATCGAGCGTCGATGGTCTTATACCAGCGTCAGTGATTTCTGAAGCTAAAAATCGCCAGATTCCTTTGAATGCCATTAAACTGCACGGTCAAGAATGGATTGCGTGTGTTGAGAACGGATCGCAGGTCGAAAGTTGCATCGTGTTAGGAAAAAGACAAGAACTCTCACCGCAGATTGGCAGAGATCCGTTGAATGCAAGGCGTCTGACTAAGTTACGTTTCGGCGATCGGCTAGTTATTGACAGATTCGGTCATCCGAGACTTGAGTGCATTCTTAGTTCAAATATGTTGCAACAACAATCCGTAATCTCTGAGCTTGGCAGACTTTCAGTCGAGCCGGATTCCAGTCTCACATTTGCTCTGGCGAGCATGGGTGAAGCTAAGGTTACTGTTGAAAACAGCACTCGGCAAACGATCGACACCTTGCCTCGATATAAGCGAGAAGGCAGACAACTTGTTCGAACCAACGATGTTCAACTAGTATCCCGTTATATGGAGCAGCATGCCGAGGAGCCGTTTATGGTGATCGTCACCGTTCCGAGTCAATGCGAACCTTGTCGCCGATTCGATCCGATTGTTGTCAAGTCACTTGAGCCTGATCATACGAATTCGCTTGCAATTAAAACGTTCGTGCTCGAGTACTTTTCGTTTCAAGATGCCCAACGAGAGGTGCTTGGAACAGGTGCAACATTTCCGACAACTTTGATCTTTGGTCCAAAATCAAGTTCGCCAGGCCGGCATTTACCGAAACTCGTAATTGGTCTTCAAAACGCCGCCACCCAAGCGGAAACTAATCGAAAGATGGAAGCATCATTGCGTCGAGGAGTACCGCATGTTGTCGCAAACGGGGTACTGTCTCCTGAATCGCTAAAAATGCTAGTTCTCTCAATTCAAAAGTAAGCTCGCAAGCGGAACTCGCTTGCGCCATGCGCTCGATTTCCTCAGTGTTGATCTATATTCACCACCAGTTGCAATTGGTAATGAGCGACTGCTAACTCGCACCGGTCACCCAAACCGGTGCTGTCTGGCGGAATGCAAGTCGCACCGGCCTGCCCCACCGGTGCGAGATGCCAGCGATCTCCGAAGCTCCGTTTTTACATGAGATACGTATCTCGATCGTATTCGGCGGTCGCTTAAGCAGGCCAAGGAATGGCTAGAATGTTGGGGCGAGTGGCGAGGCAAAACACGGCACAGGTTTTCTTGCAAGTCACTTTTTTAGTTCCCAACGCGGCCATCGCGTCATGCATCAAAGTGCCCCAAACCTTTACGGACCCATCCCAACTAGCGGACGCTAATCGCTTAACGTCGGGGCTAAAAGTAACACTTTTGACTCCTTGAGTGTGCCGGTCATACGCATTCCTTGGGCTGCGAGGCGATCGATGTTGGGTGTCCTCTAATGCTTGCTGCCGTAGCAGGTGACATCGATGTATCCAAGATCATCAGCCATGATAAAGACGATGTTGGGTTTGAGATTCGGCAATTCAGCGATACAGGTGCCGCCAAAGGATGCGCTACAAATCGTGAGAACGAGACTCAGTATGTTCTTCATGGTTTAGCCTATCGTCACTTCACATTTAGGCGTTACGGAATATCTCGCACTTCTCCGGGTTGCAAACTGTCTAAAAGGTCGTCGAGTGAGGCGATGAACCAGTCGGTCCCCTCACCTCCCAACAGCGTGTCCACGGCTTCATCGTTTAGTAAGGTATCCTCAGCAGGGTTCGACGAATTCTTGAACTTGTATTGGCCGTTCAAGCCGCCATTGGTGATACCCTGGATATTCGATCTGCGCTCCACGTAGCTACGAGTACTTTGCCATTCCTGCCAGATTGCTCTAAGGCCAGCTAAGTCATTTTGAAACGTTGGCATACTGCCGAGCAGGATATCATCGCCTGCTCCACCTTGAAGTGTGTCGCTTCCCAAGCCGCCGATTAACAAGTCGCGTCCGGCACCGGCAGTGAGTGAGTCGTTTCCCGCCAAACCAACCAGGACCATTCCTCGCGAAAGACTGCCGATGAGATTGTCATTGCCGTTTCCGCCCACCAACATCGAGAAGCTATCGACGACAGTTCCAACGCTCGTAGCGGTCGGCATGCTGGTCGAAAGATTGACAGCTACACCTGTGTTGCGTTGGCGATAGCTGAGCGTATTGAAGCCAGCTCCAGCACTGAGAATACCGGTCACTCCACCGTTGGGTAGCAAGTCGAATAAGTCATCTCCGATACCGCCCGTTAAATTTTCAATCAATGCGTACGCGATTGAATTAAGCTGCCCTGAATTGATACCGCTAACAGACCATGTATTACTTCCCGATGGCCCCACGAGACTATCTGTTCCACTGCCCCCGTCGATCGTCTCGATAGAAGCACCCTCGCTAATCCCAAACGTATCAGCACTTAAGCCACCGAATAGTTGCTCAAATCCCGTGAATGTTCCTGGGCCGATGGTTCCCGAATTCAGCCCGGCAACACCCCAAGAGGTCGCTGCTGGCTGTCCGATTAGCCGATCTCCCCCGGACTGTGAGCCAACATAATTGTTGATTTGTGTATATGTCGGTACGATCACGACGTTGGTGGTGGCATTGACCACAGTTGCCTTGATGACATTGATCGCAGTCGGCGAGGTACTGTTGGCCGTAAGGCGGATTGGGGTTGTACGGGATCCAAATGAGAGTGTATTCGTCCCGCTAAATCCGCTGATCGATTCGGTAATGGAGCCCGTTTCTGTGAAGGAGAACATATCGGCCTGTCGACTACCAGTTAGCCTACTAAAGCCGCTAAACGCGATGTCATTAAGCCGACCTGAGTTCTTACCATCTATCAACCACTGGTTGGTCGTATCGGAACCTGACAAAGCGGAGTTGGTTCCCACGCCAATAAGCGACTCGATAGTATTGAATTGGCTGACATTCGTACCCGTCCCCGATGTTTGAGTAGATAATAGCACGGACACGGAGGCCAATGCCGCAAAACTGAGAGCATCCGATCCGCCGCCTCCCGCGAGTGTTCCTTGAATCTGTCCTGCCGGTCGCATCTCGAAGTTATCGTTGCTGGAACCACCACTTAGGTTGCGGAATCCAACAAAGTTGAGAGTTGACTGGCTGGTACTGACCGTCCCAGTGTTTATCCCCGACAGTATCCAGGTCGCGTCTGCGTCGGAACCGATCAGACTTCCAGAAGTTGCACGAAATTGTTCAATGCCGGTCCAACTATTCATGTTGGTGGCCAAACGTCGTTGGAAGTCAACGGAAGGAGAAGTGGAAATGGCCGTTAAATCGAGGCTGTCGTTGAGATCGGCTCCGCCGTTTATCGAACCGCTTAGCATACCCGTGTTGGCCATCACGAATGTATCGTTGCTGCGGTCATTACCGACCAACGATTCGACAGCGCTGAAGTTGAGGCCTGATACCAGATCGGAGTTTCGCATTGTTCCTTGATTGGCAGAGGCGATTCTCCAAGTGGTTGTGCCCGTGGTTAATCTAGACGTGATCGTGTCCGAACCAGTGCCACCGTCCACTGTAGGGATAAAGCCGGGGAAGAGCTCAAATTGATCATTGCCTCCCATGCCTTCAAGTTGTCGATTTTCGACGGAATTGTCGAAGTAGATCGTGGAATCAATGAGTGAGTCGATTTGAATTCGATCGGAGAAAGCTAGGAATTTATCATCGCCAACTTCGCCGCGGATGATTACCTGATCATTACCCGCCCCACCAAAGACCCTGAGGCCGACGATTCCAGTTTGTCCCAAGTCGAACAGTCCATTTTGACTATTGTTAACCACAACGCCATTGACTGAAACTCGGACAACGCCGTCGGTGGTTGTTGTTTCAACAAGAACAGTATCGTTGGACTTGTCACTTGCCGCGGCACCGATCGCAATATTGTCACCTTGCAACTCAAATCGCAGTATCGTCAACGCGGCCAGCGTCGTCGATAAAGATCTACCGGTGGAATCCATCACCGTAACGGATGGGGAAAACTGACCCGCAGATTCAAAGGTATGGCTGATGCTGATCGGAGTAGCTGACGAGAAGTTTTGAATCGGGCTGCCATCGTTCCAGTTGATAGCGTAGGTGTATAGACTGCTATTCGGAGCGTCAGCAACAAACAGGAATTCTCTGGGTTGACCAGCTACGCCTTTTAATCCGTCTCGAGGGCCGGTAACGCTAAGGTTAAGAAGTGAGTAAGCGCGCATCACGACCGTATGCGTACCGGTCGGCGCGGGTGCGAATCGTCGTGTAGGGTTGCTGGGCAACTGATGTTCAGTTGCTGAATCGGCAGGCCTTGGACGGGGATATCTTATGCCAAACGTGGATCAGCAGC
>JANNNN010001221.1:0-2255 GCA_031398555.1 Planctomycetia bacterium
CTTGAAGTGATTCCAAACGATATCGCAGTTGCCAATACGCTCATCAGTGCTATCCTAGGATCGACGATCGATGATCTGCCCTCGCAAACCCGGCGGCTGTTGATTCAGCTTCACGATTATGTTCGCTTACGGAGCCAAGAATTGTCGGTCGAAGGCTTGGGAAATGTTCGGTTTACGCGCCGAGAGATTCGCGAACGGTTGAAGCTTGGTCAAACTCAACTGGCCATGCATCTCAGTCGGTTGGTCCAGTATGAGTATGTTCAAACTTATCCAATCAACGGTCGCAAATTGCATTATGGATTGAACTGGGATGGACGCGGTCGTGAAGGCGAATTGATCTTGGCGGGCTGGTCGACCCAAAGGCGTTGTCGGAACCTGCACCTATAACCACGCTGCTGTCGGACCAAGAGCTTGAGTGATCGGCCCCGCCCCCGCTATTATCGCCCCACTATCGGGTTATTGCCGCCACGCTAAACGTCGCAAAGCGTTATCTACCAGTCGCTTAGCAGTACTGTCGCCGGGCTTGCAGGAAATGCAAGCCGCCTCGCCGCCAAAAAGCATCGTCATACATACATAGCTGCATGTCATAAGTGCATGTCGCAATCCATGAACCAACGCGCCTGAACTCGAGCCGCGGCTCCCCTTCGCCCCGGTACTCCGGGGAGTAAGGGGTCGGGGGATGAGGGGCCGCACGCATCGCTGAGTGCGACCGCTGCCAATCACACACATCCAAGTCATTATCACGGACGCTTTCGTCGGCGTGATTCCACCGATGTTGCGATTGTCAACGCATCCTGACGAAAAACGCTGTCGGCACTATCACGCAAAAGTTTCGTAACTCTCCTCCTTGTTAATCACAAAAGGCAATTCGATGTCCAACGACAATTCCAACCAGAATCCGCCAAACGTAAAACCTTTCGGCGACACCGATGATCCGCTCGGCTTCTACCATCTGCTCGTCGCCCATGTCACTTGGTTGGCCGTTCACAACTTCTCATTGACAACGACGACCAAACGAGCCCTCTATGTTCGAGCCTTTGGACTGTGGTGCCTTGAGCGTGACATCGTCACACCATGCACCATCTGCAAACCGATGATCGAATCCTTTCAGCGGCATCTGTTCACGCACCGGCAGGCGAGCGGCAAGCCGCTCGCGTGGTCCAGCCAACATCTTCATCTTAAAGAAATAAAACAATTCTTCTCCTGGCTGGCTAAACAGAACTACATCCCCTTCAGTCCCGCCACCGAGATCGAACTTCCCAAGCAACCCAAGACATTACCCAAGTCGATCCTATCTGCCGATGAAGTCGAGCGCATCCTCCAGCAGCCTGACACCACCACGCCGCTTGGCATTCGCGATCGCGCCATCTTCGAAGTCCTGTACTCAACCGGTATTCGTCGCGCTGAAGTCTGTTCGCTGCACATCGACAATATCCACGTCGATCGCCAAGTTCTTTTCATTCAGCAAGGCAAGGGCCAACGCGATCGCTATGTTCCCATCGGCATGCGAGCTCTACTGTGGGTTGCCCGCTACGTCGAGCAAGCTCGCGAGCAACTCGCCATCGATCCCAAAGAACGCACGCTCTTCCTCACGCTGTTAGACGCGCCCCTCAATCCTGATTCGCTAACCGAATATGGGCGTCGATACATCACGAAAGCCAACATTGAAAAGCCCGGCTCCTGTCACATCTTTCGTCCCACCATGGCCACGCTAATGCACGATGGAGGGGCAGACATCCGCACCATTCAAGCCATCTTAGGCCATGCAAGACTAGATACCACTCAGATCTACACTCAAGTCAGTTTGAAAAAGCTACTCGAAACTCATCGTAAAACTCATCCCGCCGAGCAACCCGAGCCAGCAACCAATCCAGATTCCGATCCACCGCTTTCGCCAGCAACCAACAGAATGCCGCTCGACAGTTAGTCGCTCAGCAATCTGAGAATTATTAAATCGTTGGAAAGCCCAGAGAAGCAACTTCACTTGCAATGAAATATGATGTTGGAGGAACCTTCGATTAAAAAGTTCGGTGAGAATGTTGTAAACTCTCTCGGTCAAAAAAAGATCTTAACGGCTTGCCCGCACATCGCTCTTCCTTTGTTTGCGTTAGTCGTGAGAAAACCAACATCAGACAGAGAAAGGGCTTTTCTAAATCACAAACTGGGCAGTCTGGTGGCTTTCGCTAAAATATTTCTCTAGTGGAACCGTAATTCCAGTTTGTGGTACTAGTCCCAAACTGCAGCCAACAAATCGG
>JANNNN010001227.1:0-9933 GCA_031398555.1 Planctomycetia bacterium
GTAAATTGCATCTAATCACGTCACTTGTATGCTTTCTTTACTTCTCTACTTGTTCAACATGCTTCCTGGCGAATCCTATGGGATCACTCACAAACAACGATACACACAATTAAATTGTGTTTGGCGAATCTAACATTCCCAAAGCGAAACATTTCCGAAAAAAACGCCGATAAATGCGTTTTAGTAGTCACATCTCGAAGTCCCTGCAAGTAGTGTTTGGCGGCTACCTCTGAGGAGTGACCAAGCCAATTTTTGGTGGCCTGATCGGCAAAATTTTCTCAGATTGAAAACTTTTATCCGGCGAAAGCCTGGCCAACCCGTCGCCCCCTTACAAGCACAGTGTCATAAGCTGTCCGCGATGCAAGGCTCTTTCCTTGTGACGCTTATTGATGACTGGTCAGACGCCGCATAACCCACTCGGCGGTCAGTAGGCCAATGATAATCAGCCAGAGCCAAGGACGGTCCCAGAGAGGCTGGCGGCTGACAATCGCTTCTCCCGGCGTCGTGCGCATATCATGAAGCAATGCGGCGATGTCGGAACTTCCCCGCAGTATCTTGCCGCCCGTAGCCTCCGCCAGCTTTTCTAATTCCTCCGTGCGCGCACGCGGTTGAATCAACTCGCGCATGTCGGGTAGGACCAGTACGCGAGCGATAGCTCTAGCTACCTCCTTGTCGTTGTCGGTAGCGATGACTTCAATCTCACGCATCGACAACATGAAGCCGGCGTCGCCCGCCGCCAGACCAGTGGAGAAGTTCACCGGGGAGTTTGCTGTGCCGTCTGCGGTGGAAGTGTTGTCGAGCAACGTGAGGGACAACTCGTCTAGTTCACCCGCGTAAGCGTCTCCCGAACCACGGGGCACAAGAGGAACCGCAGTGTGATTCAACCTGGCGCTCTCGCTGTCCTGCTGGTCCTTGAACTGGGCGGCAAGCTGGTAACCAATGGTCTCCTTGAGTTGCTCATCGTAGGCATACGCGGTGACCAGAATCGGTTGGCCTGGGCGATAGATGACGCGATCGGTTTCTACTTGCAGTCGTTTATTGCCAGCAGTTGAGTTTTCACACAGCCAACGTACCGTGTTGCGCCAGAAACGGCGGAAATAGCGATTGTCCCCTTCGCCCCACCTCGATTCAAAGTCTCGGCCCCAATCGGCTGTAGTGTCGGGGGCGAATGCGAATGTACGTCCACGGCCATACGGTTGAACAGCAAAGATTGGCATGATGCCGGCTTGGGGGATCGGGCTAGAGGATTCAGCAAGCAGCGTCGCGGCAGGTTTGAGCCGTTGCATGAAGTTCGTGCCATAAAACGGTGGCATAGCGGCCAGCACCAGGCGATTCTTCTCGGGATCCTCGACGATCTTCCAAATCGGATGCGAAAGCGCTTCAGGCGGAATTTTCACGCGAAAAGTATGGTACAGCCAGCCGCGCCCCACTGATCCACCCTGCATATCGACGGGAATCAATTGGTCCCAGACCGTCTGATCCCATCCACCCGCACCGAAGCTGGTGATGCCACCGATCATCATGAAACCGCCGCCTCGTTTGTTCACCAGCTCGACAGTCCAGTCGAGCTGTTCGCGCGTGAAGGCTCCGGTAGATATGTCACTGCATATCACGCAGTCGAATTGCAGTAACTCCTCTCGAGTCGCTGGAAAGCCACGATAGCTATCGTCCACTCTAACCAGTCGCGGACGTTGAACGTATTGCTGATCGGCAATCATGGCGACGCAATCAATATCTTTATCCTCCATAAGTGCGTCGCGAACCCAGCGGTACTCTGTGCCGCCGGTTCCTTCCATGTACAGTACTTTCAGCCTGCGCATAAGTTTGCTGAGTTGAAAGGGCATGCGATTGTTCTTATGGGAAACCTCGCCTTCTAATTCAGTGACCTCCAATAGCAACTCGCCGTACTCTGGGTTGGCTTCGACGATCAGCTCGAATGGCTGAGGCTGCTCGCCGAGCATTAATGGAAGCGTGGCCAGCGGTGCAAGCTGTGGCCGATCGGCCGCGCGCACTTGCAGAACCACGCGTTCTCCTTCGTAACCGGTTCCCCGGATCACACCGCGCACCGGAGCTTTTACACCGGCATCGACGCGAGTGGGAATCACCAACTCATCGATCGCCACATCACCGCGGACTTTTGCGTCGCCTATGGGCACGACATGCACGGGAACTCCCATGGAGCGGAACATATCGCTGACTTCTGCAAGACGTTCCGGATCGTCGATGACTCCATCGGAAAACACGATCACACCGCGTGGCTGCTCGCGTGAGAACCTAGCAGGCAGTTGCTCGAGCGCCTCGCTGAGCCGCGTGGCGTTGTCGATAGGCTGTAGCTGCGAAAAATCTGCTGCCGAAGATAATTGCTGACCGAAGCGAAATAGCTGAACGCGCGGTCGGTTTGATTCAGTACGAAGCTGCGAATCTACCCCTTGAATCAACTGTTGAGCCTGCATTGAGCGGCTCAGGGGTTCCTCAAGCGACATGCTGCGCGAGGCGTCGACCAGGAAATGAACCTGCGGAGGTTGATCGGGCAGACGATGTTCACGTCGGTGGACCGGATTCAGCAAGATTCCGAGCAGCAGGGTGAGTACCACCAGGCGTGGCACAAACAGTGTCCAGGATCGCAGGCGATCTGAAACAGCAGCCCGCCTTGCAATCAACAAGAGGACAATCAGTCCTATTGCAATCGCAACGTACAACCAAGCGGGGTAGGGGCTCGACCATTCATTCATCGAAGTACTACCTCAAATCATCTGAAAGGGCGCGATAGTACTTCTCAACCAATTCCTTGTACGCAGGCGGTACCGGTTGATCAGCGTCGAGCAGAGCACCGGCGAGAATCGCTTCCTGGATTTTCGTCTGCAATACTTTGGACACCTCTCGCATTCCGGACGAGTTGCCTAGCGCACGCCATGAGTAAAAACCTTCCGGAGTAGGCTGGCCATTCGACTCAGTGAACTCTGACGGAGTCAACTGGGATCCCGGCTTAGGCGGAGCAACGCCTGACTTGTTCGCGTCGCTATTCTCTGCCTGAGGTTGATTGGATTGGTGAGGCGCGCCGGACGACGCGGAGCTTGGTTTATCTCCCTGCGGTTCTTTCCGCAGTTGCTGAATTGCCTCTGCGATTCGTTGATCGACAGCGGCCAGTTTATCCAGTCGCGGTTCCAGTTGTTGCCATTTTTGATCTGCCGCCGTTTGGGGCTCCCCTTGGTCGTGCGCCTTTTTTAGTTGCTCTTGGAGCTGCGCCAGTTGTTCCTCCAGCGCGAGCAGCTCCTTCAACTGCGGTTGGGCAAATTCTCCGCGGGCTGAGTCCAGCAACTTGCTTAACTCCTGCATACGCTTCGCCGCCTCGCCGACGCCCCGACTCGCTGCGCTTGGCCGCTGGGCGTCCAAGTCATCTGCCGCCTGACGCATACCGGCCGCTATGTCGCGCGGCGGGTTTTCCAGACCGGCCTGCTCGAGCTTGCGGTGAACCGGAACCGACTCGGCTACGGCTTCGCGTTGGAGACGCTCGAGCAATTCCGCGAGCATTTCTGTTTGAGCGGCAATCGCCTGCTGGTCTCGTGCCAGTCCAGCGGTGCCCTCGCTGTTCGAGGATTTTGAACCATACTCTGCTTGGGACTCCTGCTCGCCAGATTTGTTTCCCGATTGAATCAGATTTCTATCGAGAGTGGATTGCTCTGCGGAAAGTTGATGTGCTAGTTGCTGAGCTTGTTCGAGTTGCTGTCCGAAATCCTGCGTGTTCATTGCCGCCAGGTGATCTGCGAGTTGTTCGAGGTGCTCTGCCGCTCGCTCCCCTTCGCTTGAGGCTGCTTTGCCATTCTCCTTTTGCATTTCCTCCAGCCCTTTTTGCATCAATTCGCTCGCTTGACCAGCGTGGTTGCGCGCGGCCTGCCCAGCGGCGTCGAGCCGTTCGAGCTGCCCTTGGAGTGCCGCCAACTCCGCTTGCAGCTTCTCTTGTGCCGCTGCAAGCTCGGCCGGCGATGGGGTTTCAGATGCCCCCGGCCCTGGCTGGGGTCGCTCGGCTTCAGCTGAGTTGGCTTTATCGGAGTTAGTTTCTGATGAACTCGTTGGCGTTGAATTCGTGGCCTGAGATTGAGATTGAGCCTGAGATTGAGATTGGCCTGGGGCACTGCCGACGCACTGCTGGGCTTGTTTGGACCACTCGCGTTCGCGTTCGGCGAGTTGCTCGAGTTGTTGCCGCGTCTGAGCGAGTTGTTCCTGTTGGTCTGTTTTTTTCTTTTCCGGCATGCGCAGTTTTTGGCGTTGTTGGCGATCGAACTTGCGACGCGCGCTCGCCGACTGGCTATTGGACTGCGTAAGCTTATTGCGGAGGTTCTGACGGGCAGAGATCAGCTCCGCGAGCGCCCTTTGCTCGGCAGTGACTGCGTCGGAGAGGCGGCCTGTGTTCAGTTGTTGAATTGCGAAATCCATTTGAGCTACGGCTTCGTCGAGAGCAGGTACCACGGCCCCACGCTCGGCCATACCTGCGGCGAACTCTGCCGTCGCACTTTTTAACTCTTCCTCACTGTTGATGATCTTGGCGAGAATCTCTTTGGCGACCTCCTGCTGACTGGCTGCGAAGGACTGCGTCAACGTTTGACGCTGCCGCGAGATGAGCTCCTCCAGCGTTACGGAGCTGCCATCGCTTGCACCCGCCCCGCCGTCCGAATCGTCGACCTCATACTCTATTTTGTAGGCGCGGATGTCGATGTATCTTAGGGGCGTGGTGGTGCGTCGCGGCTGGCTGAAGTAATTGTCTTCGGCATAAGCGTAATATGTCACGGCGTCTTGGATCGTAAGGCGATGTTCCTCGAGCATCATCAGGGCAGAGAGCCGAAAACCGTCGGTTGAACCGCCTGCATCCTCTTCGATTAGGGTTTGAAACGGACCGGTGCCGATTTGAAATAAGATGCCGGTCTTATACAAACCCAAATCATCCTCTGCGTCGGCGACCATGGGTACCTCCGTGGTAGCGGTGACAATCAGTTCTTCCTCTGGCTGGATGAATGCGACCCGGGGTTTCTGGTCGTGTTGAACTCGAATATTCAGTTGCTGCTGCTCAAGCGACATGCCGTCGGCAGTTTGAGCCGAAATCATAAAAGTAACGCTCTGTCGTAAATCGCTCAACGTTGCAGATGCGAACTGGTTTTGAACCGCCATAGAAATTTCTGCCGCTGCCTTGTCAGTACTTACAGCAGCGGTTTCAGTGGCGTTTTTCTTGCTGGGCCGAAGCAGACGCTTGAGCGTGACCTCGCTGGGTTGGCGATTGAATTGCAGCTTAACATCGATATCGGAACCCTCCAACACTCGGAGGTCGAGCGTCGTTGCATTCTCATCTGCGCGATGGGTATACCCTGGCGGCGCGATGCGGACATCAACTTTGCTAAGTGTCAGCGGCTGAAGGATGCGAAGCAGGCCCGGCGGTAGTGACCGAGGGCCTGCCAGGACTTGGAACTCGGTGTCGCTCACGAGATCATCCAGCGTGGCCGATAGAACACCATGCAACTTATTCGATTTCAATTGTTGAGGGGACACAATTTCCGTTGCAGCACTGACCGGGTTCGATTGCGCTGCGTCAGCTGCGGCAACTTCCGGGTTGGCGGGGAGCAAATGAACTGTTACCCATTCAGACTCCTCACCGACTGGACGAAAGCGAACTTGAGCCGAGTAGATTGGGCGGCCCACCACATTCGCGGTGATGGTAATCGATTCGCCCATTCGCAGGACTCGCGTTTCCGGTGCATAAGTGACGGTCGAATACTCGAGCGGCAACAACAACGCTCGACCAGATGCAATGCGGAATTCGGGCCATAGCCCTAGCGTCAGCAGCCAAGTTAGGACCACTGCAGCGACGGCTAACAACATCTGCAACAGGGGACGGCGATCGACCGCGCTGGCCCACTCCGTTCGTTCGGCGAGTTTGTATGTCTCTCGATGGAGCGAGTTTAACAGCGAAGGCGACGCGGCTGCCGGACGCGGTTGCTGTAGTTGGTAGTCGAGCGTCGTGCGAAGCCGTTGACCGAACTTTGTCAGCCGTCGCTCTGCTGCCGCTGCCGTATCGAAGAGAGTCGACGTACTCACCCATCGCTGCCATGCAAGAACAGCAGAAGCCGCCGACGCAGCCGTAACAACGAAGAGGCTCGTCGCACGCCAGAAAGTGCTTAACTCTAAGAGCCAATCGAGCGTGGCGATCCCTGCAATGTATGCGCACATCGCCACAACAAGGGCACCCAGACCGACCGCAATTCGCTGGGACAAAATCTGTCGGTGTGTCGATCGAAGCTGCTGTTGTAATTCGCCCATGACGATGTTGATGTCAGGCTCGTCGCTGATCGTCGCGTTGGGTTTTGGAGGTGTCAAAGTGAACATGGCGAACCTCTCCCGTGATTTTTAAAGTTGCGATATTTTACTAACCCGAAGCGCTAGCGAGGGGACGCAGCTCGGAAACTCCACGTTCGGTGAGCAAAATTAAGCATGAATACGTCCCGCTAAAAAGGTTTCCGCTGCCAGTAGGGCAAAGAGTATCCATACCAAAGCGGTCCAGATTTCGTCGGTTCGCAACGAATCTTCCGGCAAGTTTATCCCAGCTGCGGCGAAGGATTCCGCAGAGGTTGGATTCTGCGGTGCGCCCACAAGCTTGAGCAGCTCTTCTTCTGTGATGCGAAAGAGCGCGGATTCGCGGGGGTCGGCGTTCGTTACAATCCAACGCCCTTCGTCATCTTCAGCCTGTGCGATGCCGACGGTCTCCCCCGGTTTGCTGACAATTCTGTGGACTACTGCGGCGCGATCGTTGAGCTGGTCGGTCAGGTAGGCCACTATCTGGCGCATGAGGGGGACGTACATGGGAGTGCGTGGCAGCTCTGTCCAGTCGCGATCAACCGACCAGCCTATGTACACACACCGCCCTTTGCCCACACGACGCTCGGCAGCAGCGATTAGATTGCGGCAGCCAAACAACTCCGTCGATTCCCCTTCGAGTTTTTCAAGCGGTAGTAGTTTTTGAAATTCCAGGCGGCGCAAGTCTCCCTGCTGCGGATCGCTGAAGCAGGCGAGGGCTGCGTGTTTTGCATCCCACCGCTCGACTCGTAAACGACCTTCCACAGGTTCCTCCGCCACTTTACCCGGCAGCAATGCTCGGCGGTGCAGAGCGCCCAGCGACTCGGCACTTACCTGGTCGCCTGCAAAGATGAGCAGACTACCGCCGCCGCGGAGGAATTTTTCCAGGCGCTCGGCGTCGGACTCAGAAAGCCGTCGGATGTTGGCCAACACAATCGCGCGGTAGCCGTCGAGTCTGGGAAATCCCTCGCCCGCTTCCCAGGCAATCCGCTCTGGTTCAAAGCTGCGCACCTGGCCTCCGATATCTTCCGTTCGCAGGCGGAGCGCGGTCTCAAGGAAATAGGTCTCGTTACTGAAAATCGAGCGGCCTTCCTGGCCATCGATGAGCAGCACCCGGTCGGGGTAGCGAGCTTCAAAAGCAATCCAACGCAGATTGTCGTGACTAAGTCCATCGTCCACGACGATGCTTACTTGCCCTCGATAAAGTCCATCGCTCTTGAGTGGCAGAGGGAATTCCAACACTGCGTTACCACGGCCGGGAAGGCTAAACCCCTGATCGACCCTAAAAATCTCTTTGCTCGTGTTCGTAACTTCACAAGTCGCCTTCAGGTTCCTGGCAGGCATCGGCCCATGGTTTCGAACGACAGCTCGCACGGTTACTTGGCTATCGGGGCGCAGTTCCGTGCGCAGTGCGTCGGCTGACTCAATGGCCACGTTTTTCGTCATGGGATCGCCCACGTCGCGAACAACTAGTTCTACATTCTCCGGAAGGCGATCTAGCGGTGCTCGCGGTAGGCCGCTGCGCTGCATGTCCGTTACCAGCACGATGCGTCGAGTGCTTCGATCCGAAGCCGTCAGAATGTCGCGTGCCCAGCCGAGGGCAAGCCCGAAGTCGGTTGCCGCGGCAGTGACGGCCGTGCTTTGCAATTGGTCCACGGGCATTTCCGCTATGCCAGCCGCATCACAGGCTGCTAGGTGGACGATCACGTTATCATCCAGCCGTGAAAGCTGCTCACGAATAGCCGCTATTCCGCGCGTCAGAGCCGTCTCGCCACTGGCATCGCGGGCATGCATGCTGGCCGACCGGTCGAGCAGCAACACAACCTCTTGCTCCAAACCGAGTAAATGCGAACGGTCTAGATAAGGTCGACAGAAGAGCAGGGCCAGTAATAACGCCGCAAGAACTCGTAACGAGAGCAATAGCCACTGGCGAACGCGACGACGACGATGATGCTCCTTCACGACTTGGTGCAGGAAACGCACCGAGCCGATCGACACCGTGCGCGTCCGCTGGCGGAACAGCAAGTGGATGAGGATCGGCAACGCCGCTGCCAATCCTGCCACCAGAAACCCTGCGTGTATGAAATTTAGTCCCAGCATTTGAGCTTAAGAACTCCCATCAAGTGGCCGAGACTTGTTTTAGAACTGCAACGCTCGCTTCATAAAGTAATTCATTAGCGCGACCGCGAGCGGTTGATCGGTAGTGATGCATGCATGTTCCAAGTCGCGAGCTTGGCAACCGGTATGGATGTCGCCGATCCATTTTTCGACTGCGGTCGTAAAGCTATCGCGAATCTCGTGAGCCAATGTTTCTAGCTGCTCCCCGGTCTCAGCGTCTACCAGTTTGACTGCACCGTCGATCGGCATTTGACGCTCAAGCGGTGCCAGCACCTGGAGTAGGAGCACGTCATGCCCGAAGTGGCGAAAATGATCGAGCGCCGCAAAGAGATCCACGTTTTCGTAGTAGAAGTCGCTAATTAAAACCACTAAGCCTCGTCGCGGCATGAGCTCCGCCACTTCGTGCAAGACGCGTGGCGACTCGGCGGACGGGTGGAGGCGTTGCCGAGCCAGCGCTGACATGAGTTGTAAAAGGTGGTCGGAGTTACCGCGCGCGGCATAATGCTCGAGCACTGTATCAGCGAACAGGGTCAAACCGACTGCGTCGCGTTGACGCGATGCGAGTCTCGCTAGACTTGCGCTAAGTAGCGAAGCATAGCGTAGTTTGGAGAGCCCACCATCGCCGACCGTCATCGAACTGCTGACGTCCAGAACAATATGCAGGTCGACGTTTGTCTCAGCGTCGTACTGTTTGACGTACAGCCGGTCATGACGTCCATAGAGTTTCCAGTTGAGGTGGCGAAGATCATCACCGCTAATGTATTCGCGGTGCGAGGCGAAGTCGACGGAAAATCCGACATACGGACTGCGGTGCAATCCGTTGACGAACCCCTCGACAACACACCTGGCAATCAGGTCGAAATCTTCGACCGAGCTCATCAACTTCGGATCGGCTAATTCGCTAATCGCGATGGGTGTCGCCGTGGTCATCGCGTTCGCACCTGATTGACGATGCGCCGAATGATTTCGTCAGTATCAATCCCTTCCGCTCGCGCGTGAAAATTAAGTACCAGTCGATGCCGGAGCACTGGTCGGGCCATCGCCTTCACATCGTCGAAATCGACGTGGAAACGACCTTGAATAACCGCCAGCGCTTTCGCCCCCAGAACCAAATACTGCGACGCGCGTGGACTGGCACCGTACCGGATGAAGCGATGGATGTCGTCCGCCTTGTGGTTGCCCGCGCTCGGCCGCGCCGTGGCCAGCTCGGGTCGCGAGCTCCCTGAGAGCGCGACCGCATAATTGACGACGTCATTGGCCACCGGTACGTCGCGGACGAGCTTCTGAAGGCGGATCACCTCCGCAGCCGTTAGAATCGGCTTGAGATCTACCAGGGTGTTCGAGGTGGTGTTTTTGACGATGTCGGCTTCTTCCGCAGGCGTTGGATAAGTCACCGGAATGTTGAGCATGAAGCGGTCCAACTGGGCTTCCGGCAGCGGATACGTCCCTTCCTGTTCAACCGGATTCTGTGTCGCT
>JANNNN010000010.1:0-2558 GCA_031398555.1 Planctomycetia bacterium
AGCTCAGTCGATGCACTAGCGTCACGGCATCGATCCAATAGTTTCACCGCTCGCCGCGTCCACACCGACCAATGGCCGAGCAAACCACCCACGATACGACGACTTTTTCCACCGAAGCAAAAGGGTGTAAGAAGGTCTGCCACAATGTTGTCATCGTTGCCTGTATACAGCGCAATGTCGTCTCGGCCGGAATCAATGACGGCACGAACTACTTCGAGAGTCTGATAGCGATTGAAGGGAGCGATCTTGATCGCGACGACATTTTCTATCTCAGCAAATTGCCGCCAAAACGCGTACGACAGAATTCGACCGCCGACGCTTGGCTGTAAGTAAAATCCAAGGATGGGAATAACTTCAGCAATCGCCCGACAGTGTGATACCAGGCTTGCACTACTAGCCTCGCGGAAAGCCCCAAGGCTGAGTAAAACGGCGTGGTAGTTTAATTCGCAAGCCAGTTCTGCTTCCCCGACAGCCTGTCTTGTCTGGCCACATACGCCAGCGATGCGAACCAGGGGTTGTGGGGAGCGATCCATCTCCTCGGAAGCCAGTTGCAACACCGGCTTGAAGAGTCCAATTTTTGGATCTCGAATAGCGAACTGCGTCGTGTGCACGCCGACCGCTAACCCTCCAACTCCGGCCGCGATGTAATATCGCGATAAGGCTCGCTGCCTTCGTTCATCTAGCTGACGTGAAGCATTTAGCGCTAACGGATGTGCGGGAATCGCCAAGCCGCTTAGCAAGCGTGAACGCAACAGCGAATTGTCTAACGGCTCCTTGGTCACTTTGATTACAGCTTTCTTGCATAATGGATTTGACGACACGTCTCTACAAAACCGCAAGATGGATAAAGGTGTTGACCAACTAGATTATTGTCCATCGTTTCGATCATTACGAAAGACATTCCCTCATTGCGAAAGTACTCGAGCGCATGTTCGACAAGCGAGCGGCCGATACCCTGACCACGTTTGGATTTATCCACAGCCAGATTGGGAATTCGACCTTTTCCGCTTTCACGGTCGACACGCGTGCTGATGTATCCAAGAATCTTACCTGATTCTACTGCGACAAAAACGCCTTCGGGATTAGCCTGCACATCCTCGTCGACATGCCGCGATTTACGCCAGCGCCAGTTGTGACCAGAAAGAAGCCCTAGCAACTTCTCTACACTTTGGTCGATGGCGATGCCTTCGAATCCTTCGACGGTGATTCGTTTGAGTTCGTCGCGATCACTCGACTGAAAAGACCTTATTTCAATTTTAAAGCTCCAGCTGTTAATCTAGGTTTCTTTGTACTCTTGTGGCGTCCGGGTCCGTAATTCGCGTTTAATTGAATGTTAATCCGTTCAATGCATTTTAGTACATTCTTCCTACCCGCAAAGTTGATTGCGCAATAAGTTCGCGTTACATTGCTGTTCGCAGCAATTTTACAGCCGATTTTTTGTGGCATCAGTAGCCGCCGGAACGCAGTGGATTTTGAAGGCCTCAGGTCCGTTTAGAAGGGTCGATCGCTTGCCGCGTTTGACACGCATCGCGCGAAACATGCTGTATAATGTCAGCCCGCACAATGGTCGTCTTTTCGCTTTGCAAGAAAATCTATTTACTATGTCCAAATTCCACTATTTTGTTGTCGTTTTGCTGACCTTGATGTCGTTTAGCGGCGCAGCTTTGGGGCAAGCTAAACCGACGTCAGTCGGTTCGAATGAAAAAATCGCGATACCCGATAAACTCGTTGTGCTTACTTTCGACGATTCAGCGAAAAGCCATTACACCATCGTGCGTCCGTTGCTGCAAAAGTATAAATTCGGGGCGACGTTCTTCATTACCGAAGGGTTTGATTTTCGCGACAATAAGCGTGACTACATGACCTGGGAAGAGATCGCAGAACTCCATCGCGATGGCTTTGAAATTGGCAATCACACTCGCGATCACGTCGGCATTAGCGACGCGAATCTTCCTAAGCTTGCTGAGCAACTCGATGCAATCGTCAAGGGCTGCGAGGAGCATGGGATACCGGCTCCCGTAACATTTGCTTGGCCTGGTAATGCGACTTCGCTAAAGGCGTTTGCGGGTTTGAAAGAACATGGCATTCAATTCGCGAGGCGCGGCGGCGCTCCTGAATACCCTTACGAAAAAGGGCAAGGTTTCGCATACCAACCTGGAGCTGATCACCCGCTGCTTTTGCCTTCTGCGGGCGACGCTCGACCCAAATGGACGCTTGATGATTTCATCCGAGCGGCTGAACAGGCACGTGAAGGACGCGTCGCGATCCTCCAATTTCACGGAGCGCCCGACACGGCTCATAACTGGGTTAGCACGGAGCAGCAGAACTTTGAAGCCTACATGCACTACCTGGCTATGCACGATTATAAAGTCATCGCGCTTCGCGATCTCAGCAACTACGCTGGTACACAAGCCGAACCGGCTGACCCCATGACAGTTATTCAAGAGCGTCAAAAGCTTTTGCAACGGTAATAGCGGCGACCAACCAATCGAAATTGAGTTCCCTGAAAAACTCAAAGGGGTCCACTCAAGACAGCTCCCGACGACTATCCTGAATCC
>JANNNN010000021.1:0-7817 GCA_031398555.1 Planctomycetia bacterium
GCACTTCAATTACTTCTAGGTCATTGTTGCCCCCGGACACAATTAAGCTGTTCGTACGGGTATCAGGCGTAACACGCAGGGTCACCAAGGAGCCTTCCCCGCCAGTTGTGAGTGCCTGCTGAGTCGTCGCACCAAGCCCGAGGAAGCCGCCGGTGGTACTTGCACCCGCCGTTACAGGCAGACCGAACAATTGCTGGAGTATGGTGGCGAGTTGCGTCGCATCACCGTTCTTGACTTGGAAGACCTTGATGCGAGCTTCAGCGCTGGGCAAGCGATCAAGCTGCAGAATCAACTCCGCAATCAACTCCATACTCATCGATGGAGCTCGCACCACCAGAGCATTCACATTTGGATCTGCAGTTACAACGACTCCCGCTAAAATCCCAGATTGAATACGTTCCCCGTTTGCGCTCTGAGAAGGGACGATCGTCAGTTTCCCGCTCGGCGGGGTTGCCTGACCACCTCCACCTCCACCTCCACCGCCGCCGCCTCCTCCACCGCCTCCTCCGCCACCGCTCGATTCACCGTCAATAACTGACTGAATAACCGTTTGCAGTTCAGCAGCGGTGGCATTTTTTAATGGGAAAACGCGAATTTCATTAGTGGCCGTTGTGCCTTCAACATCGATTTCCTTGATCAGTTTTTCAACTTCGACCAACTCGCGCGGTGCACCTTGCAGTATTAGTGAATTGGTACGGAAATCTGAAAGGACCTTCACGCGAGTACCCAGAGCTTCGCGAGTTGTTTCTCCGCCGCCTGGATTCTCAACAAAAAAGTTGCGGATGGTAGTCTCGGCATCAACCGACGAAGCATGCAGCAACCGAACGACTTTCAATTGGTTCGATGCATCGAGTTCCACGTCCAGATTCTTGACTAACGTCTTGACCGACTCAACGACCTCTTCTCGGCCAATCAGCAATAATGCATTGGGTTGTACCAATGCCGTAATGCTGACTGGGCCTTGACGATTTTGGTATATATCTTCGTAAAGTTGAGTTACCAAGGTAGCAACAGCCTGACTGTTGGCATGCTGCAGACTATACACTTCGATCAGAGGCTGAGTTTGAGTTGCTTGGTCTTTGATCTTTTGGATTACTTCAAGTGTACGTTCGACGTCACGCTTGCTACCACGAATAATCACCAGGTCGATTTCTTCGATGAATTCGATTTGTACATCACCAAATAAGCCCGATTCGCCAACCCCATCCTTGCCTACAATAGCGGTAGCCGGATCGCTAGGGTTGCCCAGCTGATTCCCTTGCACCGTCGCAGTGGTTTGATCGTTTTGTGGCAGCGTAGCTTTGACCAACTGAAATGCTCGTTTTACACGTCGCGGTTCGGCAGGCGACAGCGGTAGGATGTGAGTCGTGTTTTGCTGATCGACCTGCCCTGCATCAAGGCTGTGCATGACCTGGATCCAAGCCGATGCCGTCATTCCGCCGCCCAGGACATTGACTTGATTCATACGGCGATCGACTTGCAGAACGTCTTGCATACCTGTCGAGTTGGGAATTCGAAAAACGGCCAGTTCGCCATTGCGCTCGGTAGTTACAGACAACTTGGGACCGGCCAATCGCGTGAGCGAGTCTTCGAGTTCTCTCCAACTCAGATTCCGCAAGTGATACGTCTGTTGTTGATACGAACCAACATTTAGTCCCTTGTCGTTCGACTCAGGTTTAACATTGGCATTGGTAAGCAGTGTTCGAATCTGAGCCGCGATCTGGCGCTGAACCATTTCTGGCGCCATCACCATTAGCTTGCCTGACTTCGGCTCAGTCGTGACCCGTACATCGGTGGTTTGGCTGAAGAGAATTTGTAGTCTCGCTCCCACGGGGCCAATCAAATCCGACGGCACGTCATAGACCTGCAAACTTGAAGGTCCGCCTGGCGTGACATTAGCCGACTCAACCACAGGCTGCATTCTTGGTTGCTGCGCTTCCGCGATGCCAACAAAGGCAAGCGATCCGCCAAGCAACATCAGAGCTGGCTTGGCTGCGATCCAATTTTGACGCAAACAAGTGATGAACTGCCGCGCTAATTTTTGTGACTGCCGGCGGTTTGCTGATGCCATGTTTAGATCCTTAGCGATTTTCAATTTGCTAGCTCACTTAGCGGCGCAGATACACTACACCTCAATGGAAGAATCGGCATAACCGTTACAAACCTTGCCGTAAAATCATTGGTTAAAGAAGGATTAATCCGCAAATCTTCTCCAAGCTGACAATCGGTGTAAGCGCTCGCCTGTAAGTGCGTCTAACATATTGATGGCAAACACCTTCTAACCCCACTTTTAGCAACTCGAAAGCCAAAGGCAGCCAAATGCAAATGAATCCATTTCCCAATGTTGTGCTTGTTCTTTTTTGCTTGTCGCTCGCCGGCTCGTTCAATAGGACTCTTGCCGAAGAACGGAAGCCCGAAAGTGGCGATAAGGCACTCTCATTCAAGTCTACAGATATCGAAGGTAAACCCTTCGAGTTTCAGCCCGACAAAACGGGGCGATGGACGGTGTTGGTTTTTCTGCGAGGATATCCAGGCTACCAATGCCCGCTTTGTACGCGCCAAGCTAGTGAATTGCTAGCAAAGTCGGAAGAGTTGTCCACCGCGCGTGCGGATGTCGTCTTCGTCTATCCCGGTTTGGCGAAAGATCTAACCGCAAAGTCGAAAGAATTTTTGGCTGACAAGCAGCAGTTACCAGCTGGCGTCAATTTAGTGGTCGATCAAGATTACGAAGTGGTCAACGCTTATCGATTGCGATGGCAAGCGCCTCGTGAAACGGCGTATCCTTCCACATTTGTGATCGACCCAACCGGTGTAATTCGCTATGCAAAGATTAGTCAGACGCACGGCGATCGAGCTCCAGTCAAAGACGTGCTCGCGGCGCTAGGTAAACCTTAGAGATTGAACAATTTGGGCATTGCGGTTTGATTGGGAGAACGAGGCTCCTGCCGAGCTTTCTTGGATGCGACGTGGACGTTCACAAGTACAGTGACGTGGGCATGTTGAGCCCGAGAAAACTCGGCAGGAGCCTCGGCCTCGGTCTCCCGATTTATTGTTCGCTCAAGAGTAGGCAATGCGATTAAGTCAGCAGTCTTCGCTGGCAACCGGTTAGACGACTTTATGCTTTAGACAAAACGTTAGGTCTTTAGCGACAGAATAATTGCCTAGGTGAAGTGCATTAATTCCGGATGCCTGACCGCGGGGCGAAGGATTGAATGCCGTCAAATCCGTCACAGTCGTTAAGGTCAAATCAAAATATTGACGACTACTTCAGAAACGGTTCACTTCTAGTGATTCCTGCCGACCGGCAATTAGCCTGTAAGCTATGGAACACATCGCTTGCACCACAGACAAATCTCCTTCGGCCGCCAAAGTCCCAGTAGCGATTGCTATCTTTGCTTGGAAAGCACTGCTTTTCAGCAATGTTGCATTCGCCGACGATTGGATGACTTGGCCCTCGAGTTACACGCACGAACCAGTTCGTGGGCAGCGTGTCGATCAGTATGCACAGCCGGTCCAACCGATCGCTCAGCGCGATCCAACATTCCAGCGCAGCGGATATCGGAATTATCGCAGCACATTGCAAGGAGCCAATTCGGCTGACAACATGCACATTGTGGAACAATGGGGCGCGCCAGTTGTACCTTACGAACAATGGCGTTTCCCCTTCCGACCATATGGTACTCCTTACAATGCTTGGGGTCCTCAAGCACCGTACGGCGTCTTCAACAGTAACATCAATAGTAATGTCGGCCCAACCAGCGGCTACCGGCCGCATGGCTACCAAGCCCCTAACGGTTCGGCGCCTTTCACGGGCCCGGCACAGAGTGGGTTCATAGGCCAACCACCAGCGGGTTATCCTAGCAATGCACAACCAGGCAACTATTGGGGCAACTATTTTGGCAATTCCAATCAGGGATACCCGGTGCCAAGCAACGCACACAATTCCACGAATGGATTCCCACTTTCACCTCAGTATCAGAATCAGCCTTGGTTTGATGGTACTTACCCGACCGCACCGCCGCTCGACAATCGCAGCGACGCCGAGTTCTTCTACAAACCCCAGCAGTAAAATCGAATTCCCGTAGCTGGTTTCGTGAGAATCCGGATGCGGTGGAGTATGCAGTGGAATCTGGTTGGCCCGCCCTTCGAGTACCGAGTACCTCAGGGCGTGCCATCCATGTGAAGTGTGGTTGGTTAGTAGCTTCTTCCGGTTTCTGACGAAACCAGCTACCTAGGAACTCCAGTTGCGTGAAACAGGATCACTTCGCATCTATGACTCGTACGTCGAAATCCGATGAATTGCCGACCAATTCGGGAGCGTACATGCCTTCAATCTTGGCTGGCAAAGCAGTGAATTTACCAGGTGCCTCACTTCGCAACTGATAACGGACTGAATACTTACCTCTGGGCAGCCAGCGGATGCATAGGCCAACTTTCTTGTCACGCAATTCGCGATAGATGCTCAAGCCCGCGGAATAGAAATAGCCGCTCTGCGTGTCAACCGCTTCCAGGCAGGCGGCCTTGTTGTCTTCGATCAACAAGTACTCGTAATCGTTTTTGCTTTCGATCAACAACTCGACCTCAACCAACTGGCCGCTAGGCACTTCATCGAGATCCTTTAACAGAACACGGTCAAAGCCAGCGCGTTGCGTGTCCACGACAGCGGCGTTCTTCCCAGGCAGGCGGAGATCTTTCTGACTTGGGCTTAGCAAGTAGTAACGACGTTCAATCTTAACTTCCAGACCAGCCGCCGCGATCTCGTCTTCCATCGTGAAGTTCGTCGAATAAGCGTTCCAGTACAGCGGACCTTCACCGACACGCCGGATTTCCAGTTGTTGCTCGCCGACAGGGATCGCTGCTCCGCTGATCGCAATCGTATTGTTCACTGTAAACAGGTTCTCAGGAGTAAACTCGACGCGCCCCAATCGTTTGCCATTTAGCCAAACTTCGGCAGCCACTGTTGTTGAACCTTCTCCCGTCGCCTTCAAGTAATCTGAAAACGCTTCGACAACCAGCGCCGTGTCCCGAGTGCTGTTCCAATAGGTCGCATGCTTGCGATTGTTAAGCAGATACTTCACTAACCGAGGAGCGACTTGTCCTTTCGGATCTTGAGCAGCGAGTAGCTTGAGGTACATTGCAGTAGCTTCAATTTGGCTGCCGTACCAATACCACCACGACGTCTCGTCGCGCAAGTAGGCGGTCTCGTTCTCAGCGTCTTCGACTAAGAATTGCTCGATGTTCTGACGCAGCATGGCGGTTTGTTCAACGTTGCCAGCTTTGTGCGTCGACCAGGCGAGCAAGGATTTGCCATAGACACTTAGGTGCTGACGACCGTCATACAGAAGCTGCTGCATTTCGGGATTCACCCGATCTGCAAGCGAAAGGACATGGAAAACAAGGGCATCCGTATTGTCCGGCTGCAGCTTGTAAGGCTTTGTCGGCGTTGGTTTGACCGCACCATTTTTCCGTTTTAGCAGCTCGTTGTTTTGATATTGCTCCAGCCATGCGACTCCGCGTGCAATCACGTCCGGCACAATCGCCACTTCGTTCTGAACAGCCACCTGTAAACCGCGTACAACGGTTGCAGTTGTATGCGCATAGCTGATCTCTCCCTTGCCACTGAACCAACCCCATCCGCCGTCGCCGTTTTGCATGTTAGTCAACTGTTGGACACCGCTGGCAACCATGTCGTCGACTACTTCGCGGTCATAAACAGGATTGCGTTCAAAACGCTGCCATCGAGCGCGTCTGGCGTCCGGATCTCCAAGTTCTTGGGCGTTCAAGTTATTTCGCCTCGCCTTGAGCTTCGCGAGATCAATCTTACGGTCAAGCAATACTCGCTGCGTCAGAACGGTTGGCAAAAATCGGTTCAGCGTCTGTTCTGTGCAGCCGTACGGATACTCAGCCAAGTAAGGCAGCGCATCGATCATTGCCATCGCCAGCGTTGGACTTACTCGCACGACTAATTCCGATTGTTCTACTCGGCGTTCGGCCGGCACCACCACTGTTACCTTTGAACTATCTTTATCACTTCGCACTGTGCCTGCAAATGAATCGGTCTTCAAGAAGCCATGTACCAAGATCGGCAGCGACTGTTCGACGGCATCGGAGGCGTCATCAGCGATGGCGGATACTCGCAGCTTCACATCACCTTCAGCAACTGCCCGCGTCCGCCAATCAACGCGAGTCTGACCGTGCGATTTAACCAGCACGACCTGTTCTTCAGCCACCTCGGACATCAATTCCAATTGTGTCTGCCCGTCGATCTCGAGTTTGACACGGACCATTTTGTCAGCTGCAAAATCGTTGTTGACGATAGCGGATAGAACGGCTTCGTCACGTTGCACTAGGAACCGTGGAGTTTGAAGTCTGACCAAAAGGTTTCGACGCGTTATGGCTTTAAGTGCAATGGAGCCGACTTCGGTTTTAGACCCAACTGCCCAGCCACTAATTTTCCAAGTCGTCAAGTTATCGGGCATCGTAAATTTTGCTTTGGCGCGGCCCTGTGCATCAGTGACCACATTCCCCAGCCACAATGCCGAATCAGCAAAATCTTTGCGAATGACTGGTTTTGGACCATCAGGACCAGCGTTGCCCAGGCTACCCAGAGCGCCCGGGGCACTTTTCGCAAATCCCGATTGTCCTCCCGCTCCACCGCCTGCAGCGTTCATCGCCAAGCTCATTGGCATCGCTTCTGCCATTCCACCCATTGCCCCACCCATAGCTCTGCCGCGCATGGCATCACCAAGTTTCAATTTTTTTATGTTCGAAATTCTTCCAGGTGCTCGCGCATCGAAATCGTCGGCTTGGCTATCGCCAAAGCGTCCGAGTGAACTCATTGTTGGTACACCATTGATTGCCACTGGATAGGTCGGTTGATCAACGTTGCTACGCTGTTGCGGGTGGTGATCGCGTCGCCACTTCCAGAAGAACTCGCGAATGTCCATTGGAAGTACATCGCTCGCAATTTGATCAAGTGAACTGTCATATGCAGTGACCAGGCAGGAACCCGAAACCGGCTTACCGTTCGGATCGGTGACCAGCAGTTCCACTTCGGCTTCTTCACCGGGCAGATACTCTGGTTTATCCGCAGTCAGTTTTATATTCAGAGTGCGATTCGCAGGTGGAACGAAGATTTCGCGTGTCTTCTGGTGCACCTCGCCGCCATAGACCGTAAATGCTTCGACAAAGAAATTGGGTTGGTCCGACTCAGTGACAGCGATTTCGAACACTGCCGATTTCGCTTGCAGTGGAACGAGTTTTGGGGTTTGGTAAATGCCTGACAAGGGCCGTACAAAAACGTAAACTTGAGCGTCTTCCCGGTCAGCGGCCACCATCAACTTGACGGTTTCTCCGGCAGCGTATTCACGCTTGTCTGTCGTCAGTTCAAGGCCGTTGTATCGAAAATCGTCACCATCGGTAGCGCGTCCGCGAACAGTGAAGATGTAACCGCCCTCAACTTCATGACCAGTATCATCTTTCAAACGTAATCGAAGCCGATACTGGCCAGCATCGCCTGCTTCGAGCACTTGAGTGAACAGTCCATCGGCGTTGGTCTTCGCATCGAATGTGTCAACAATACGTTCAGTCGGTCTGCCTTCAACATCGTAACTGATGCGGAGCAGATCGAGTTTTCCACTGACTTCAATCGCCGAGCCGTCAAGTGTTCGGGCGTGGAAGTTGGCCACAATCTTATCTTTGACGTTGTAAAACCCTCGATCGACCCACGCGTAAATTTTGAATGCTTCTCGAGCGGCGATGACAGTCCCTTCGGCTGTTAACGTGCGGCGCGACGCATCGCGGACTTCGACCGAGAT
>JANNNN010000035.1:0-3909 GCA_031398555.1 Planctomycetia bacterium
AATCGGCATACAAACAGTTCGCGGCTGGTCCATACGATAGCGATCCTAGTCTATCGCCAAATTATGTTGAACCGGCTGGGTCGTACGGCACCGTTGTCTGTTGCAACGCGGCAGCCCCTAAGGGCTGGAGCCACTGGTTCAAGATCCTGCCCTACATGGAACAACAGAACGTTTACAACTTGGCTCGTTTCGATCTGCCAGCGCTGCACAGCAGCCGTCCAGCGGATTATAACGGTGAAGACTCGGTGGCGCGCGCACTAATCCCAGCTTTCTATTGCCCATCACGCCGAGCTCCTACGGGATACGGTGCGGCACTTTTCGGTCGCTGCGATTACGCAGGCTCTGCGGGGTTCTATCAAGGTGAAATACATGAAGGCTTCGGCGACATTCCAGCGGCCCCGCTTGGGTTGAGTCCTCGCCGTGATGAACGCGCTCAAGAGAATCGTGGCAACATGGGTGGCCGTAAGGGCTTTATCGTATGGAACGCACTCGGTGATCGTCGTCGCTTCGCTGATGCGATTGACGGTACCTCGAACGCGATTCTCGCCTCGGAGAAAGCGCTCCCGCCTAGCCGCCATGGAGCAGACGGCGGCGACAACGAACGTTGGAATAATGCTGGTTGGGACGAGTGTGTCCTTCGCTGGCACTTTCCGCCAATGGCTGACAGTGATCCCCGCAACCGACCGTTCCAAGACATGACTGCTCAAACGGGGACTGTTTGGCGTCGTTACTTCGGTTCTTCCCACCCCGGCGGTTTGAATAGCGTGTTTGGCGACGGATCCGTTCGGTTTGCATCGTTCAACGTAGACGCAACGGTATGGATGCGAGCCTGTGTGATCGATGACGGTCAAGTTTCAGAAGGTATCGAGTAGTAATTGTTCTCCCGCTAATTGTACTGGCAATATTCTGAGCAGCCTAACTGGCATTAGGCTGCTCTGTAGCTGTCTTACTTGAGTTCGTTAAAGTCCGTTGCGTACCATATCTTATTTGGAATTTACGATGAAGAGATTTTTTATTGTCGCAGTTCTAGTGATACTTGCAGCTGGATGTGGGAGTAATGGGGAGACGATCCTGCCCACCGACAAGCTCACCGCTGAGCAGATTGAAAAAGTCAAAGCTGAAGATAAAGCGGTCGCTGATGAAGAGGGTGGTCGCAAGTAAGCGTAGAACCCTTCGTCTAATTAAAGCCCCATTCGCAAGCCGAGAGCTGCTATGCATCGAGTCTACTATGTGTTGCTTTCTTCCTCCTTAATTTTCGCCTGCGGATGTGATCTGAATGTAAAGCCTGTTCCAATCGTGGTAGCGCCAGCTCCTTCTACCGATGACTTACCTCTAGTGCCGCATCCGGAATACGAAAACTGGAGCAATTTTCCAGTGGGGACGACTGTCATCCGCAAAGATAATCTAGCGAGCATGGAGGGCGCGGTCATACTGCACACGACGTTGCGTCTTGCTAAGAAGTCCGATGACGGAGTAACAATAGAGTCACTAACGGCTATCGAACGAGATAATGCGCGACAAGAAAGCGATGTCGCGACTACCGACTATCCAGCTCAGTTCCGTCTCCCCAAGGGTATGGCAATTGAGCAATTCCAACTCCCAACGCCCAAAGCTAAACGAGTTGGCAAGGAAACTCTAACTCTTAACAGTCGAGAGTACGAAACGGAAGTATTCACGTTCGAAGATCAATCGGAAGCTGGACCCGTCGACGTGAAACTCTGGCGTTCAAACGACGTTCCCGGCCGTCAAGCCAAAAAGGAAATAGTCGATCGTAAAGGAATTGTGCTTTCGTCCAGCAACGTCGTGGAGATCATTGAGCCTTAGCACCCGAACCGGTTTATACTTTCATGGCTAGCAAGCTTTCTTCTCCAATGCGGGAATCGCAGTCTGTGTTAAGCAATCATCTCAGTGAGCACACGGCCATGAACATCGGTCAGACGGCGGTCGATGCCGTTGTTCCGGTAAGTCAACCGAGTATGGTCGATTCCCAACTGATGGAGAATGGTTGCGTGAATGTCGTAGTTCTGTGTTGGCTTGTTACGTTCGAGCGGCTTGTAGCCCCACTCGTCGCTTTCACCGTAAGTGCCGCCTTTAATGCCGCCACCGCATAACCAATTGGTGAAAACGAATGGATTGTGATCGCGTCCCTTGCCAGCTTGCGAAGATGGCATCCGACCGAATTCAGTGGTCCAAAGGATAATGGTATCGTCGAGCATCCCGCGCTGCTCGAGATCTTTTATGAAAGCCGCACATCCGCGCGCCATGCCCAGCGCAAGTGGACCATGATCGCGTTCAACGTCTTCGTGCGAGTCCCAATTGCGGCGCGGGAATCCATTGTCGTTGCCGCTCCAAACTTGTACAAAGCGAACACCGCGTTCAAGCAATCGTCGCGCCGCCAAACATTTTTGGCCAAAATGAAAAGTCTCTTCGTCGGCGTTGATCTCTTTAACCCATGCCTGCGGACCACGGTCGAGTCCATAGAGCTTCATCGCATGCTCCGGTTCTGTGGAAAAGTCGAGGGCTTCGGGCGCGGCGAGTTGCATCTTGGCGGCGAGTTCATAGCTGCGAATGCGTCCCTCTAATCGTAGATCGCCCGGTCGCTCTGCCGCATGCTCACGATTCAGTCGACTCATCAGGGCCTGCGCCGCCGCTTCACCGTTCTTCGTAATATAGGAACCGCTTCGATGCGGAAAGAGATCGGCAATCGGATCAGGCCGTCCGGGATAAATGATCGTCCCAGCATGTTGAGCTGGCAAAAACGCAGCGTCCCAATTCTTGACACCGTTAGAACCAAAACCGCGATGATCAGGCAACACCACAAAGCTTGGTAAATTTTCATTGATAGAGCCAAGACCATAACTGACCCAACACCCGGCGCCGGGAAAACCAGGCAGCAAGAATCCAGTCGATTGCTGGAGTGTCGCCGCGCTATGAACACCCGACTTGCTGACCATGTTGTGAACGAAAGCCAAATCGTCGACAACTGATCCTAAAGGTGCAACGATATCGCTGAGCATTTTGCCGGACTCGCCGTACGGCTTGAAGTCCCATATCGGCTTCAACCATGGGCCGAGTCCGTTTTGAAACGCTTCGACAGGTTCACCAAAGTCACTTGCCTCGCCATGATGTTTGACAAGCTCGGGTTTGTAGTCGTACAGGTCAATGTGGCTTGCCGCGCCGGACATAAAGAACTGAACGACACGCTTGGCTTTTGCCGGATGATGAAGGCCGCTCGATCGACTCTTCGACTGTTCATCATTGGCTGACAATTTGTCATCAGCGGCTAGCATCGAGGCCAGAGCGATTCCGCCAAAGCCACCTCCTAGCCCGCCTACTGATTCAAACAAAAAGGATCTTCGCGATTGCATGATCTGCGACTCAATCTACAAAAGTTAAAGCATTCAAATTGAGAAGCACGCGACAAAGATACGGCAGCCCATTCGTCTTCGCAAATTCGATCAGTTGCTTTGTATCGGCCTCTGAGGGTGAGCCGCCCAGCGCGAGTTGATAAGCGCGAACGACTTGACTTTCAATTTCCGTTGACTCAATAGCAACGCGATCTGCAAAGTGCTTCGACTGGGTGAGCATGAAACCATTGTTGAGCAGTGCCAAGGCTTGGATTGCGGATAGACTCTCGTTCCGTTTATCGACGCGAATCGATGGATCGGCGCAGTCGAGCGAAGTCATCCAGGGCTGAGTTTGCGAGCGAACAATGAATCGATAGACCGAGCGTCGCCAGGTTTTCGAATCTTCCGGGTCGGCCAAGCCGTACTCATAATGCGGCGAATGCTCCGGGTGTTCGATGACAAAGTCCTGCCAACCCGGACCGCTCATCGTCGCATCGAGTTTACCGCTTACCGCCAGCACGGAATCGCGAATCGCTTCCGCTTCTAGTCGGCGACGATGTTG
>JANNNN010000068.1:0-7075 GCA_031398555.1 Planctomycetia bacterium
GTTTCTCACGAAACCAGTTGCTAGCTCAGTCCTTGCAGCCGCCCAGTGCTGTCGCCAATGAACGGCGTATTGACTCCCACTCGATCCAGCATCGACATGAACAAGTTGCAAACAGGAGTTTCCAGATCGTAGCGCACGTGACGGCCAGTTTCGATTGTTCCGCCACCGGAGCCAGCTAGGAGGATCGGCAAGTTGTCGTGATTATGGCGATTGCCATCGCTGAGACCGCTACCATAGACAACCATCGAGTTATCCAGCAGAGTCCGTTCGCCTTCACGAATCGACTTCATCTTCTGCAACAAGTAACTAAGTTGTTGAACTTGGAAGCGATTGATCTTGGCAATCTTGGCTAACTTCTCTGCGTCATTCTGATGGTGCGATAAATCGTGATGGCCATCGGGTACGCCAATCATTCGATAATTCTTGTTGTCACCCGCATTTGCAAACATCATCGATGCAATACGCGTTGAATCGGTTTGAAACGCCAGGACCATCAGATCGCACATCATCCGCATGTGATCTTGATAGTCGCCTGGGATCCCGTCAGGGATTGCATAGTCTACATTCATATCCAGTGGCTTCGCCGTCCGGGTACCGACACGACGTTCAATTTCACGTACGCCAGTTAGATACTCGTCCAATTTACGATTGTCATTGCGTCCGAGTTTTGATTGCAGGCGTTTGGCATCGTCAGCAATAAAATCGAGAACGCTTTTCTGCAGTGTCTCCCGCTGCTGTTGGCTCTTATCGACTTCGCTTTGCTTGCCACCGGCAAACAGCCGTTCGAACACCAATCGCGGGTTGACTTCCTTACCAACTGGTGTCGACTCGCCCGACCAAGAAATGTTTGAAGAGTAAGCACAGCTATAACCTGAGTCGCAATTGCCGGCCATACGTCCAGGATCGACACCCAGCTCGAGCGATGAGAATCGCGTCCGCTGTCCAACAGCCTGAGCCGCCATCTGATCGACTGAAATGCCCGAACGAATTTTCTCGCCATCCGTCTTACGGGGTTGCGAACCGGTTAGGAACACCGATGCGCTGCGAGCGTGATCGCCAGCACCGTCGCCATTAGCGCGACCTTTATCATGCGTCAAGCCAGAGAGCACTAACAGTTCATCTCTCACTGGTGCCAATGGTTCGAGCGTTGCTGGCAATTTGTATCCATATCCTTCAGTCTTAGGCGTCCAGTGTTCCAAGTTCACGCCGTTGGGAACGAAAATAAATGCCATACGAGTCGGTGCTGGTGCAGCGACGGCCGCCTTGACAATCGTACCTGTTGCCTCCAGCCATGGCAGAGCGAGCGAAACACCTAAGCCGCGAAGAACAGTTCGTCGAGACAGTTTGGTTTGGAAATTCGACATAATTTATCGCCCTGATTCTTGGAAAGTGAACGGCTGGCTGGTCACAATCGACTTGACCAGTGTAGCAAAACGATATTCTTCTTCTGAAAGCTTATTGACGATGGAGCTGACCGTGCAGCGATCCGCCACACCAAGTCCTCGACCAAGTGCATAGGTTAACATCTTGGTGGTCACGCAACGACTGAACTCCATTTTTTTATCTTCGACCAAAATCTGCACTAAATCCAATGGACCGTTGAACTTCCGTCCACCTGGGAGCGTCCCCGACGGGTCGATTTTTTCCTGACCGTCCGCCTCACGCCACGATCCGATGGCATCGAAATTTTCCAGTCCAAACCCGACCGCGTCCATTTTTACGTGGCAAACCGCACAATTTGGATTCTCGCGGTGCTGTTCCATCTGCTGTCGCAATGTCCCCAGAGCCACGCCAGCGGCCCCTAATTCCGGCACATTGGGTGGCGGAGGCGGTGGCGGTTCAGCTAACAAATTCTCCAATACCCATTTGCCGCGTTTGACCGGCGACGTGCGAGTCGGATTCGAGGTCAGCAACAGAATACTGCCGTGCATCAACATCCCGCGACGTTTGCCATTCAATTCAACCTTCTTGAATTCATCTCCGCTGATGCCTACGATGCCGTAATGCTTTGCCAGTCGCTCGTCGACAAACGAATAATCCGCACTCAGCAACTCGAGGATGCTTCGGTTCTCTTTCAAAATGTTTGTAAACAGCAACTCAGTCTCGCGCCGCATCGACTTTCGTAAATTTGAATCAAACGCGGCAAACTTCACCGGGTCTGGCGACAAAGCTTCCAAGTCGCGAAGCTGCAACCACTGACCAGCAAAGTTATCAACCAGCGATGTCGATTTTGCATCCGCCAGCATTCGATCCACCTCAGCACTCAACTGCTCAGCGGTATGAAGTTTCTTTTCTCCAGCCAGTTGAAACAGTCGTTCATCAGGCATGCTACTCCACAAAAAGTACGACAACCGCGAAGCCAACTCGAAATCATTCAGCGCTCGAATTCCATCGACAAAATCCGCTGGCTGGTCATCTTCAATGCGGTAAAGAAAATGTGGCGATGCCAATACCGCTGTAAGAGTCGCTTGAACGATCTCTTCTTTTGATGCATTTGCTTCCCAAGCCACTCGCATCAAGCTAACCAGTCTTTCGGACTCATCGGCGTCTAAAGGCCGTCTGAAAGCACGCATCGCAAAGCTGCTTGCATTCGCTCGAGCCACTTCGACTACTTCTTCGAGATTTTTTTCATCGCTTGCTTTTCGAGGAAAAACTTTGCTCAGTGCGCCCTCGTTTTTAACAACTGCGCTCGCGATCTGATTCGCGGCATCCAAGTACTTTTCCATCAAAATTGGAGGCAGCGATAATACATCACCAATGTTGTCAAAACCATTGCCAACATCGTCCGATGGAAAATTATTCGCTAACTGCAAATCTAAACCGGTTAAGTCGCGAACGGTATTGTTGTACTCTGTCTTATTCAGTCGCCGCATCGTCACTCGCCCAGGACGGCTCGCCGCGCCGCAGTCGAACTCGCGAAGTCGCTGCTCGATCCACTCAATTGTCTTTACGCGATCGGCAACTTCCGGTTGCTCGGCGTCGGCAGGAGGCATCTGTTGTTCTTTGAGCACCAAGATGATCTTGTCGACCACTTCGATATGGCTTTCAAGTTCGCCGTCGCTGGTCAGAAAGTCGATTCGAACGCCACCTTCGGCTTTGTCACCCGTGTGACAGTCAGAACAGTACTTTGTCAAAGTCTGCTTTGCGATAACATTCACCGCGCTGTTGTCTTCCGCAAATGCGTGAGCTGAACAAACTCCCCACAAAGCCAGTGAAGTCGCAGCGACAAAAGTTTGCACTTCGAGTAATGACAAATGCATTGAACTATTAGTTGTTTTAGAAATTGAGAGGGCGGGGTGCCGAGGATTTGGCCTCGGCGGCGGGTGACTCTATTGTACGCGATAGGCATGCTCGCTCCTAATCCATTTTCAGTTTTGCTACATAACCATTTTGTAAGCTTGTCGCAAACTTCGGAAACTGAAAACTCGGCGGTTTTTTTCGATTCAAACCTTTTATGTGATAGTTTCGACCGTAAATCCGCCGTGATGCCAGAAGAACCGCAGTCAAAAATTTGTCTTTGCGAAGTTCTGGCGTATTATTCCGACCGGAGACGACAATACTTTTGGCACAAACCCGCGTTTTCTAGTGAGCGGCAATTTTCATTGTTGGCCCGCGAATCCAAGTAAATTCTCAGCTGCTGAGCGCTCATTCTTCGCTCGCTTGTTAATTGTCACCACGAAGCGCAGCACCGTTAAAGTTGCCGTTGTCGTCGTCTTTAGATCGCGTCGGAAGTGACGCGAAGGAGTTCGAGATGTCCAAGGGTTTCGGTAGGCAAGTACTTTTTGCATTAGTTCTAGCTGCTAGCGTAACATTCTCATCTGGAAACGTTTTTGCACAGCATCACGGCGGCAGTCATGCAGGTGGTGGTCATGCAGGTGGTGGACACATGGGCGGCGGTCACGTGGGCAGCGGTAGCATGCATCACGGAGGAATGGGAGGTGGTAGTTATTACGGCGGATCGCATCATTCGGGTGGCTACGGCGGCTACGGCGGCTACAGTAGTTATGGCTTAGGGGGCTTCGGCTTGGGCGGCCTGGGTTACAGTGGCCTGGGTTACAGTAGGCTGGGTTATAGTGGATTCGGCGGCTATGGCGGCTTGGGTTACAGCAGTCTGTCGCTGGGTTATGGCAATGGCTACGGATCCGGATACTCGGCATATTCCGGCTACGGCAGCTACGCTCCACAGTACTACTCGGCTCGTCCAGTAGCCAATGTTTATGTGGCTCCCACCTATAACTACGCTCAGCCTCAAGCCTATCGCGTTCAAGGCTACGCGCCTCAAGTGTCAGCCCAGGTAAATCCATCTGTCCCAGGCTCAGACCTGCGACCCGGCATGGTATTGCCCGATGGAGCGGTCGTTACCTCTGTTGGTCCGATCCACTAGGTGACTGCAATCGCAATCGGAGGCTCGAAACTTGCATCTGGCGAGGGGAAAGTATAGGTTTAGTCTCAGGTACCGTACGGTGCCTGCGTGCATTACAGCTGCAGGAGTATTCATGATGGATTCAAAATGTCTTGTGGCCGTTTTTGAAACAATTTCCAAAGCAAATGTGGCGTTAGAAGTGCTATCTATGTCGGGCTTAGGCAACGACCAAGTATCCTTTATCTCTCGCCACGATTCCCCCGACTTAAAAGACGTTCAGCAACTGCAGAAGCAGACGCAAGCGGCGGCCGATGACACGCAAGTTGCTGACGGCAAACATGCCAGCGTGACCGCTCCTGGCACAGGCTTGGGAGCGGCGATTGGAGGAGCGGTGGCAGCTCCCATCGCGGTCGGTTCATTATTGTTTCCCCTTTTCGTTGCAGGACCATTGCTCGGCGCGGGATTCGGCGCATTACTTGGCGGTCTGTTTGATTCGGACAAAGACGCAGATGAGGATAAAGAATCGAGTTACGCCGAACATGTTCGCGATGGGGCTTGCTTGATAGTTGTGACTGGCAGTAGTAATTTTCAACTTCGTGAAGCTAAGGCCAGCCTAAAGACGTGCGGTCCTATCGTGCTCGACGAATATGCGAGCCCGTCGAACGACTAACTCAAGGAATGAACTGCAGTCGTTGTGATTACTGCGAGTTGGCAAAAAATAAAAGTGTCAGATAGGTGTACCGACTAACGACGGCAGACTTATTACGTAATGATTTCAGTCACAACGCGCGCTTCGCGTTTGTTCGTAATGATCTGTTCTTGGCCGCCATGAACAAAGGTCAAGTCTTGATGATTGAGACCGAATTGATGCAGCAATGTGGCTTGAAAATCGTTCGGTGTGACTACGTTCTCGACGGCGCGGTGGCCGAATTCATCGGTCTTGCCATAAGCCATGCCCCCCTTCAGTCCACCACCTGCTAACCAGATACTAAAGCCTTGACCATTGTGATCGCGGCCCGCTTTTTCCGGTGCACCGTGTTCCTGCGTCACCGGCAACCGACCGATCTCACCGCCCCAATGCACGATAGTCGAATCGAGCATTCCCCGCTGCTTGAGATCTTTTACAAGTGCCGCCGCGGGTTTGTCAGTCTTTTGGCAAATCGATCGCAGGCCACTGGTGAGGCTGCTGTGATTGTCCCAAGGTTGACCACTATGGAAAAGTTGCACGAAACGCACGCCACGTTCCACTAGTCTTCGAGCGATCAAGCAACGTGTGCCGTATTCACGAGTCTCTGGCTGATCGAGTCCATAGAGCTTATGCGTTGTGGCAGATTCCCGTTCGACATCGAGCGCTTCCGCCGCAGCTGTTTGCATTCTCGCGGCCAATTCGTAACTGGCAATGCGAGCCTCCAACTCCGCTTCGCCCGGATGACTTTCCAAGTAACGGCGATTGAGCGTCTGAAGCAAGTCAAGATTCTGCCGCTGGAATTTCCCCTTTAAATGTGACGGCGCTTCAAGGTTCAGTATGCGTGGCTCTTTTGGCCGCAGCACAGTCCCTTGAAACATCGCTGGCATAAAACCGTTCGACCAATTCGTCACACCATCCACCGGCAAACCACCTGGGTCGCTTAGAACCATGTAAGCCGGCAAGTTCTGCGACTCGCAGCCGAGCGCATACACCAACCACGAACCCAACGTAGGCCGGCCCAGCACTCCAGGAATTCCGCCATGGAAATAGCGAATCGACACTTCGTGCCCATTGGCTCCCGTATGCATCGAACGTATTAGACAAATATCGTCGACAATTTCTGATGTATGCGGCAACAGCCCTGACAACTCCGTGCCGCATTCGCCACGCGGCTCAAATCGAAACGGACTGCCGAAAAGTTTCTTACTGGATTC
Source organism: Planctomycetia bacterium (assembly GCA_031398555.1). GTDB lineage: Bacteria > Planctomycetota > Planctomycetia > Pirellulales > Pirellulaceae > Aureliella. The sequence continues at coordinate 6,266 of JANNNN010000068.1, forward strand.
GTTCACGAAGCTAAATGCGATTTCTTCCTTGTAGTCCGTGCCATTGTACTTGGTCAGCTCGGGCTTCGGATCGGTGAGATCCATGTGCGATGGACCGCCGTGCTGAAACAACGAAATCATCGCTTTGGCACGAGGTTCGATGTGTGGCTGACGTGGCAGCAAATCGTTGTACGGCTTAGCCATCGCGATGCTCTTGGGACCTTTGGCCGCTGCTCGCTCTTGCTGCAGCATCCAAGCCAGTGCAACTGAGCCGATGCCCATCGCGTTGTGCGCTAAGAATTGTCTTCGACTTGTGAACATTGTGTTTTCCCGTTCTACGTAGCATAGGCTTCTAGCCTGTGGTCAAGTCTGCCTCGGTTGCAACGGGTAGCGGAACGCGTCAAGAGCTTGTTGATTTTTTTCTGCCACGCGAAATTCGGTTACTATAAAATCAACAAGCCCTCAAGGGCTTCCGCTACCTCAACACCACTTAATCCGTGTATACAAATTCGTTTGAGTTCATCAGCGTGTGACAAAAATTGACTAACACTTGTTTGCTGGCCGTGGATCCAGAAGCAACACCGGTTGGATCCAATTGCAATTCGCGGAGTTGTTTCACTGCATAGTCCCATGAAAGTCGCAATTCCTCTTCGGTCGGTTGCCGGCAGAGTGTCAATTGCCATGCGAGTTGCATTTGAGCCGGCAAAGCATCGAAACTATCTTGAGTGACAGGACCAAGAAAATCTTTAATCGAATCGCGTTCTCGCAATGCACCGGCCGGTCCACTTGCAACTCGCAACTTGACCTTCCACACAAATGAATCAGCGTTCT
>JANNNN010000072.1:0-1307 GCA_031398555.1 Planctomycetia bacterium
GTCAAACCGGTGCGAGTTGGACAGACAGTTGATGTTTGACCCCTTCGACTGGCCAAGCATCTGAAGTTCAGCGAAATGCTGCGATGTCACTGTGTCTCGCTTCGTTGCTCACAAACTACCTCCGTTCTGAATGTCTTGAGCGTCGCCAAAACCCAGCGTTTTGGAGACTTCGGACACAGAGAGGGGTTTGTCCACAACGAAATCAAGCGGCTCGGGTAAAGAGTCTCGGAGAATTTCCAAAACAGGTTCATCCTGGTCGGAAAATTGCACTGAATTGCCATCCAATTCGCGGTCTGCTGACACGCATCGATGGATGCCATGCAGCTGATTTCCGCAACGGATCGAAAGCGAACCGGTGCGGGCTCGGGTGGCACTCCGTCGTCTGCGGGAAGAGAGTCGAGAAAGTAAGCGTCGATGGTTTTGCCTCCGTGAAAGATCTTCGAGGGAACCGAAGTGGCATCCCTCCCAGATCTATCTATGCAAAACACCCGAGGCGCGACTCACCACCCAGAAAGAAAGTTCGTAACCTACGAGAACTTAGTGAGGCAAATTGGCTATAAAAATAATCAGAAGTGAGGCATTTCGAATGAGATGCAGAATCCCAATTTGCATTGTTCGTCGCGTTTCGCGATTCCGTCAAAGCCTCAAAAACTAAGTTTGGCTCTGGAGCCGATAGCCTATTCCTTGCTCGGTAATCAGATACTGTGGACGACTGGGATCTTGTTCCAACTTCTTGCGCAAATTGGCCATGAAGACGCGAACATAATGCAGCTCGTTGGCTGAACCTGGTCCCCAGACTTCCTTCAACAAATACTGATGCGTAAGTACGCGATCGCGATTGCGAACCAACAAAGCAAGCAGATCAAACTCCAGTTTTGTTAGCTTGATTTCGTCTTGCTCTACAAAGACTCGTCGCGCGGCAAGGTCTCCATGGACCTTCCCAAATCTGAATGTGTGATCTTCACCTTCGGCTGCAGGACGTGCAGCTCTACGCAAAGCACTCCGAATCCGGGCAAGCAATTCACCCACCCCAAACGGCTTAGTGAGATAATCATCCGCGCCCGCATCCAACGCTTCGATCTTGCTTTTCTCTTCGCCCCGAGCAGATAGAACGATGATCGGCAACGATGACCAGCCACGAACTGACTTAATGACGCTAATGCCATCCGCGTCAGGCAATCCCAGATCCAGTAACACGATCGCGGGATGCTCTTGCGTAATCACACGCACGCCCTCTTTAGCAGTGGTGGCTGGTACAACGCGAAAGCCTTCAACTTGCAATGATGCTTGCAGAAACTTCTGAATCG
>JANNNN010000078.1:0-4965 GCA_031398555.1 Planctomycetia bacterium
GTGCGACGATTCGAACGTTGGGTTCTTGATTGTTCGCGAATCGCACAAATCTTGCAAATGACATGTTTTGGACTGTCAGATTCGTTAGTCGCTCGGCATGGGATACAAATCGCAAACCCGCGTTCACAAAAAGATCGAGAACCCAAGCGCCCGGCAGAGTGGGAGTTTCTCGAACTTTATGAAATGGAAGGCAAGCGATACTCGATAGTTTAATGTCAAATTCGAGCATTCTTCCCTTTTCCGTCGTCCCAGAGGCCGGAATTGTCTTCACGGCATACTCGATCTGCTCTGACTCTGACATCGGCACGTTGATCGCTGAACCAGTTTGCCCCGCAAGCACCTCACGAAAGATTTGCTGGCCAAGTTCCGCATTGACTTTGGACAACCGCCGTGTTTTTGCCAATGCACGATATTCACTTCCGCGGGTCATGCCGGTTCCATCCCAGGCGAGCCACGCGACGCTTGACCACTTTATTGCTGGGTCAATGTCGATGAGACAACACAGTCGATCCAGTGTCTCGTTAGCAGCCCCATAGTCATGTTGCCCATCGTTACCGAACACGCTGTATGCCGATGTGAGTACATGGGCGTTAACGGAGCGGCCTAAACTTGCATAACTGCACTCTACCAAGTTTTGCAGTCCAGCGACTTTCACTGCGTATGTCTGCCGAAACTCAGCTAGGCTACGCTCCTCGAGGCGCTTTGATTTTTGAACGCCAGCACCATGGAGCAGCAGGTCAATTCGTCCATAACGCGAGACAATCTGCTCGATAACTCTTTCCATGCGTACCCGGTCGGTAACATCACACTCCAAGTATTCGACACGACCGCCGAGCGACGAAAGTTGCTTGATAGTCTGATGAGCTTCCCAGCCCGCGCGTGCCGCTTCGAAACTCTTTTTCATTTCGCGTAGATTGACAGTGGGCGAGTCCACCATCAAGGCGCGATAGTAGTTCTGCTCGACCAACGGCAAATCAAAATCTGCGGGTCCAGCCTCAAGCGTGCTTCGCCCCAATACAATCGCTGTGCAATGAGTATCTCGCAGTAATGCGTCTAACATTACGGCCGTCACACCTTTGGCTCCGCCAGTGGCGACGACTACGGATCTGTTATCTAACCTAACCAGCGGCGGACGATTGTGCGAAATAGTTACAGGCCTCAAACGCCGAACAATTCGTAGTTGCCCATCGCAAACGATTTCTGCTTCACGATCTTTCTGCAAGCGCTCAGTGAAAACAAATTCCAATGCAGTCGCGAAGTCTAGACCTCGCGTACAGATTACGCCGGTCTTGGCTGAAGGGAATTCGCGATTTATGGACTTTAGAAGGCCGGCAACAGAACCTGATTTCGGGTGCACTTCGCCGTTCCAAGCATCGATAAACAATCCCCAGAGCTCGAGTTTCCCTTGATTCAATCGGCTAGCTTCGCACTGAGCCACCAGAAACTGCAGTTCGCACAAACTATTGTCTGTCGCAACTTCAGATAGCACTTCAGTACGCTCCCAAGAAGTGACGGTATCGATAGCGATAGCCATCTCGGCACCGAAGTCCCGGATGCGACGAATCGCGGACGAAGTTTCTTGTGAACTTTGCAGATCTACGTAAAAGACATTTCGAGTGTTGATCTCGCGTGTTGCGACTCCTTTACCCACCTCGCCGACGATGGCAACCATAAAGCGGTCAGCGAAGGCTGGCAGTGCAGCAATCAATTCCTCTAACTGGGCTGCATTGCCATGGACCAGGACCAGCAATGAGTTGACTCGACGTGTGCCTTCGAAAACGGGCGAGCTGATGACTGGCTTCTCAATCCATGTTGGGCTATGGATTTTACAGTTGGTAACTGTTTGCGACGCCGGTCGTGTACCGCTCGCTGAAACGACGCTTGGCGCCGCAGCGTTTGTTGAAGGACTGGTCAAAGTAGCTCTGGCTAAAGTTGAATCTGTTAAAGCGGTGTTAGCTAAACGGGTAAATACCGGCAGTTCTGGTGCGATCGCCGGATCGGTAGTTGAATCACGCTCCGCCCCAAGCGCTTTTAGTAGAGCTTGAACTTTTCGATTCGATGGTATTTCGGCTCTGTGAAACCCTGGGCCGATGTTGGCTGTGCGCAGCGCTTCACCAACACTTGAGATTATTTTCAATCCTTGCTGTTCTGCAAAACGCCGAGTCGCTACACCGAAAGCAGCAGCGAATTCTTGCTTTTCTTCACCTGCGATCCCATGGGCGATACTCCCAGAATTGGCATCGATCGCTGCGACGATGGCAAGTTTCACCCCAGCGTTCTCGCCGCTTAGGAGCAGCAATTGAGCTGAAAGGAACGCTGCTTCGAGCGAATTTTGGCCAGCATCAACGACAAAATTCGGACCGTTCAAATTGTGTAGCAAGGCTGCGCGGCCGGCTGCAACATTAGGCATCATGCACTGCAAGGTATAGGCACCCGATGGCCGGGCGTGATCGTAGGCGGACTTGAGTAACTTCAATGACGCATTATTTCCGTGCAGTACCCGCAGAAATCTCTGAGTCATGATACGCATCGTCGCTTCCACGCCCCGCTCTGTTTTGCCACTCATCGCTAACACGACGCTCGTTTCTCGGCGCAGTGCTTCGTCGAATTGGGGAATTTGCGAAAGCAGTTGCTCAGTTACAACGACTGCCAGCGTTTGACTAATGTCCATATCGTCAGCAAGCTCGGGAAGGACGATGTGTTTCTTCGGCAGTTTGACGGATTTGCGATCGAAGCCCGAACTTGGTGCTTGCTCCTGATAGTAAGCCACGAACACAAGCGCATTTGCGATCTCACATTGGTCTCGATGTGTCGCATTTGGAGACATTTTGGTAGCTGCATGCGCTACATATTTTTCTAGTACGAGGTGCGCGTTAGCGCCGCCAAAGCCAAAACCGTCGATTGCGATGCGGCACTTTTGCTGTGGCAAGAAAACAGGAGTCGCGGCCACGCTCAGCGTACCAGCGGCTCGCGTGAGTGCCACAGACGGCTCGCGATGAGTCGCTTGCGCGGGGAATATGCCATGTCGCATGTACTCACCGGCAGCGATCACGGATGCCGTTCCCGCGGCCCAGCCCGCATGCCCAAGCAAGCCTTTTAGACTATGTAATGGAATCGGCTTTGAGTTTCTGCCATCAAAGAATTGTCTAAGCGTTTCGAGTTCGGTAGCGTCGCCGACTGGAGTTGAGGTACCATGACCCTCGATGGCATCAATGGATGCCGGGTCAATGTTGTAGTTGTTGTAGCAACGTGTCAGCGATAGCAGCTGGCCCTTGGTTTGTGGTACGTTTGCTGATGAACTCTTTCCGTCGCTGGACAGGCCTGCACCGATGACGGTTGCCACAATCGGAAGTCCCAGGCGTTCCGCATCTTCTAAGCGGCGCAGTGTAACCAGCGCGGCGCCTTCAGAAAATACAACACCATCTGCCTGGGCATCGAACGGACGGCATCCAGTTGAAGTCGTTCCACGAAACTGAGAAAACAAGCAACTATTTCCAGGACCGGGACAGAAGAATCCGCCAGCAATGACAGCATCCGCCTGATTTGCTTCAAGCGCCTGCATTCCCAGTGCGATAGTATAGAGTGAGGAGGCGCAAGCCGCGTCGACTAAAGTGATCTGGAGACCAGGACGAATTAGTCGGTCGAAGACTTCCTGTACAGCACTGTGCGGTTCTTGAAATTGGAACGGTTCGGCTTGGATTCTTTTGTTGTCATCCCCAGCGCCCGGTTCAATTCCAGCGAATCGCATGGAAGAGACTTCGTCTTGATCTTCAAAACCATCGGCAGTTGCGCCGATCAGGCACAGCACTCGGTCAGCGCCCTGAAGCGGCGCGATACAAGGTACTAATGCAATGCAAAGCAATTTCTGGGTACGTGTAAAGTTTGCAAAAACGGTGGGATCGATCCCAGTTGGGACCGAAATGTCGGCGTCATTGACGCGTCCCGCTAGATGCGAATTCGAACGATCTGAAGTGAGTTTCTCCGAATAAAAATCTGCGGACCAGTGCGGATCAAAATTGCGTTGATCAACCAGGCCGACTCGTTCTTCGGTGATGGCCGCGAATAGCTGAGCTGGTGAAACCGCGCCACCCGGTAGGATGCAACCCTGCCCGACAATTGCAACCAGAGGTACGATGCGAGTATTTGAGGTCGATACATGATCTTGGGTTAGCTGATTACCATCGACTTGACCTTCCGGAGTCGGTTTCGACGACAGCTCTTCAACCCCTAATGTGGCATCAGAAAGTTGAGGAAGCTCACTGTTGGTTGAATTGAACTCTACGCGGCAAACATTGAGTTGTTCCCCACCCGCTTTGGAAATTAGTCGGGCGAGCATCCCGGAAGAGCCGCAGTCGACGAACTTGGTGATTCCCGACTGCAGTGCGTCGTCAATTCCACCCTGAAGATCGAAGGGTCTCAGAAACTGTCCTGCTAAAACCTGCGCGATATCGTCCGCAGGCGAAAGAAATCGGCGACCAATTGGAGAGTAAACTTGTAGGCTAGGCGGCTTGATTTCCAATCGTCGAAGTTCTTGAAGCCAATGAGAGGCAGCAGAACGCAAGCGCGGATGATGAAATGACGTCGGGCTTGGGATTATCGTCGCGTTGATACCTATTCGATCCAAGTGGGCTTTAAGCCGTTGAAGCTGGTCAATGGGTCCAGACACAACCGTTTGGCGTTCATGGTTGCGACCCGCTATGATGACTTCGTTCAATCCGAGTAATTGTGCCTCCGTATCGGCAGTGCACCGATTGGAAGAAACTACCATCAGTCCTCCGTTGGCAGGCGCGTGTTCCGCGATAGCTCGCACTCGCATGCAGACGATGCGAATTCCAGTTTGGAGGTCAAAGCAGCCTCCAACTTCTAAGGCAGCAATTTCACCGAAGCTGTGTCCCATTAAGATACTCGGCAGATGGCCGGCTTCACGCCAAATTTCCGCACCAAGTACGTTTTGCAAGTGAATCG
>JANNNN010000083.1:0-3529 GCA_031398555.1 Planctomycetia bacterium
CAAAGAACAACACAGCCAGCACAGCCAGCTTGTTTTGAACTAATACCGAATCCTGAAATCGTGGGCTCGCAGGCCGCTTCAGCGATGGGTTGTGTGCGATGCGCGGAGGATTTTTATGAGGCTGCATTTTCGATCGAACTGTGGACACATGATGTCGGTAAGGCCACACCCCAAGTAGGCAACACTGTGAGGCATTTTCATGCGGCATCCAGGGGCACAATTCAAGGAATTCCTTTTGGGTAGCTGGTTTCGTTCGGAACCGGTTGCAAAGATGTGGTCTCTGACAAGCACCGGTTTCTAAACAACCCAGCCACATTTCCTCGCCGAAATGCTTCACAGCGTTGCCAAGTAGGCGTCAACTACCACCACTATTTAACGCACGCTTTTTCAGGATAGCTAGAAGCTACTTTAGTGACGATAGGTAAGCGACTAAATCTCTTAGTTCTCGGCGGGAAAGATGTTTGATCAAGTCGGCAGGCATTGAAGACTTGCCTTTCTTCCGCGAAACAACGACTTCAGGATCGACCGTGATAGTCTTTCCATCGGCGTCCATCAATTCAATTGCTTTTTCCGTTTCCTTGCGAAGGATACCCGAAATCACTTCATCATCTTGGGTAAGCAGTACCACGGTTTCGAAATTTTCGGCAATCTTTGCGTCTGGATTAACAATTGCTTCGAGCAAGTAGCGGTTGTCTTTGTGCTTTCCAATGTCCGTTAACTTGGGACCAACTTCGCCGCCGATTGCGCCGACTTTGTGACAACGGACACACGACAGTTGAGTCTTTGTGAAAAACAATTCACTGCCCGACTTCACGTCACCTCCAAAGATACAGTCTCGATACTGTGCCAAAGGATCGGCCGTTGCAGCTTGTTTTTCGAAGTCGGTCAGCTTTGCCATTTCGGACTTTGATACACGTCCTTCAGAGGCTTCAATCACATTTAGCCACAGGTCTGGAGAGAGGCTGCCGGCGATGTAAGATTTCAATCCGTTCTCGATGATGGCTTTGGCGGCATCGTTCTCGATTTTGGCAATTGCATCCCAGGCGGCCTGCCGTTCGATCATACTTTCAGAGGCCATTGATTTTTCAATGGCGGGGATCGCGCGAACCGGACTCAGTACCGCGAAAAAACCAATGGCTTTGGCTCGCATTGCTGGCGACCTGTCGTCAAGCGCGCGGTTGACATCGGCTTGAGCGTTTTTCCCTTCAATTTTCACAAGTCCAGCCAGCGCTTGCAGCCTAAGGCCTTCCGTGTTCGATTCGTTAGTCACATAACCTCTCAAAACATCCGAGACCCCTTCGATCCCGACTGCCGCTGCGACTTCGACGGCCTTCGTTTGGATCGCGCTGGTACCAAGTAGAATGTCCGCGAAGTGCTTTTGCAGCGCTTCCCTGGCTGGCGCTGAATCTCGATCGGCGAGTGGCAAGTAGCGATTCATGACGCGATCGAGTTCACCGGGTTTGCTCCAGGCGCTAAGCATGTCCAGAGCTTCGATACGCGTAGTTTCCGAGTTGTCTTTGCCCGCTGCATAAGCGGCAACCGCCATTGCGGACTTGGTAGTTCCCGAGCGGAAATTGGCGTTGAGTACTCGATAGGCCAGTGCGTCACTCTCCAACTTGCTTCCCAGGAGCGCCGCAAGCTGCGGCAAAGCAGGGTGCAAGGCCACCACATCGTTGATGGCTCGCGCCGCTTCCGTTTGAACGCCAAGGTCTGAGTCGGTTAAGAATTCTGCAATCCTCGCATCGGCTAGTTTTCGAAGCGCAACAACAGCGGCGATTCGGACCGAACGAGATGGGTGTTGTTTTAAAGCAACAATGCGCGACGAGTCCTTAGTTCCCTTGAGCGCCATAATGCCCGCGTGTCGAAGTCCTGGATCGGTATCGGCAGCTTCGGCCAACATAGCGCAAGCGTTGTCGAAAGCGTCAAGTTTCAACTTGCCGGCCGCTAGTGCCGCTGCGTATCGCACTTGAGGTTCTTTGTCACTGATTAGTTTAACGATCTCTGCCGCGTATCGATCGACTCCAGCATCAGCGAGAGCCTGCACTGCCGCCCCGCGAACATGCGTGTCGCTGTGCGCGAGCGCTTTGCCAAGCGATTCACTAGTTGCATCGCGTTTATCAACATTCACTCGCGCGACATGCCCCAGTCCCCATGTAGCATGCAAGACACTCAATGGTGCGGCATCACTGCGAGTCAACGTCTGCTTAAACTGCTCGATATCTCCACGCTTGGCCAATTCCCATTGCGACTCGAGCCGAACGCGGCGATCCTGATGTGCGAGTAACTGGCCGAGTCGCTCCGCCGGCAGTTGCTCAAAACCGGCGGCGAGCAACGCTTGGACCTCTTTGACAATCGCCGACTCTTGGGCTGTGTTTTCGAAAAAACGATACACGCGGCCTTTGCCCTCGCCGACCCAACCATCCACCCAGTCGCAAACCCAAAGTGCCCCGTCCGGTCCCCAGTGAGCATCGGTTGCCAAGATCTTCCAAATGGGCTGCTCACTGCGTTCTACTTTCCAAAATGCACCCTGCGGCTGCGTACGAATCAGTCGTATACCGCTATTAGCGGATCCACCACGAAAATCGACTAAGAAAAAGCAATTCTTATAATCTCCACTAAGACCCGTCCCCGGATAGCAGTTCAAGCCTGATGGACCATCGGAGATATTTTCGATCGGCGGCACCGTGTAAGCCGGCGTGTCTGCAGAAAACGGCTCCCATATTTTATCCCGATTAAACGGACCGCGATCTGGCAGATACTGATACATCATTCGCCAGCCCGTGTCGCCGCCCTCCATCACATTAACCCAGCGGGCTTTGTCGCCACTGTCCGAGTTGTTGTCGCCGGTAAACAAATAACCTTGATCATCAAACGCCAGCTCTTGCGGATTTCGCAAGCCCGTCGCAAACACTTCTATGTTGGATCCGTCCAGTTCGCAACGGAAGACCGCGCCGCTTTCGGGATCGAATAGTTTTCCATTAGGTGTCTCAACGTTGTACCCGCGATCTCCAATGCTAAAGTAAAGCCGACCATCAGGACCGATGATCAATCCATGCATGTCGTGGCCGCGAAAGGCTACGCGAACTCCAAAGCCGTCATGCAATGCTTCTCGCTCTTCAGCCACACCGTCTTGATCTTTGTCCGTCAATCGCCAGAGCTTTGGAATACAAGTAAAGTACGCTTGATTGCCCCGTACCAAAATACCAGCCCCGCTACCGTCTTCAATGTTGTTGAAGTTCTGCGCGAAGATCGAAGCTCGATCTGACACGCCATCATGGTCAGTATCTTCAAGCATTCGAATGCGATCGTCATGGGCCGTATACGCATTGACTTTGTCACCCAGCAATCGCTTGTGATAATCGATGCGATCCTGAACCCTCTTAGCCGCCAAGTCGGCGAGCAACCAAATTTTGTCGTGCCCACGATTGTCGGTGACGCCGCGGTCTTGTCGGAATGATTCACAAACGAAAACTCGCCCTCGATTGTCGATGTCCAAAGCAACAGGGTTTGCGAACGCAGGTTCAGCAGC
>JANNNN010000116.1:0-4740 GCA_031398555.1 Planctomycetia bacterium
CAGCTTCTGGAAAGTGCTTTTCCAAAATCGAGAGCACGCCGGGCGTATGGGCGATGTCACCGATGTTGACCGTTTGCCACGATGATCGCAGCAGGATCCGCGGCGCACGTTTTTCAACAGCGAGGACAAACGCAGAAAGAGCTGCGGCAACTGACGCAGCGAGCGTGTTTTCTATGAAATGTCGACGTTTCATTTTGGCTCACTGTCGATTCGGGTGTTTTGCGATGGAACGGTATGCATTTCAACGAGCTTCTTCAATCATACTCTGTGCCCACCGCCATTTCCACGCTACGGTTGTGTGCGATCAGCCAAGTTGGAATAGCGGCTAGCCCAACTCCAAGAAGGGTAGCAACGACTGCTTCTGAAATGTTTCTGCTCACTTGCGGCGTAACACTTTCTGGAACTGTCATACTAACGCAACCTCATCAACTGGGAGAAATATTCAACCTATCGCTGAAAAATTGGCAACACAGTTCGCGGCATATTGAGAATTAAACAGGCCATCGCCGTTCCGTACTCGATACTGTTATAGTCAAACCAACCACCCTGAGCGTTGCGAAGTGAGAGCAAAATCTTGCGTAAGCGACCGTACCATTGATCCCATGCGGGAGCACCCCGCAACCAAAAGGCCTGTGCAGAGTAGTAGTGTGCGTAATAAAAAAAACTGTTCCGTTCGAGCGAACTGTTAGCGGACATATTCGCTTGCAGATACACAATAGCGGAATCGATTTCTTCGCCTTCATAAATGCCAGCGTTGTACAGCGCCACAACGGCCGCTGCGGTCAGTGGAAATCGGCTCGCTCCGCCCGTTAATTGATACATGTACCCGCCATCGGCGTTCTGACTGCGGCGAATGTAGTCGACTGCTTTATCGATGGTTTCTTTAGCGACGCCGACGCCCGCATTTCTCGCCGCTCGCAATGCCATAACTTGACAAACTGTTACCGAAAGGTCTGCTTCGTAAGGACGCGGTTCATAGCGCCAGCCACCCTGCTTATTTTGCGAGCGGGCGATCAACTCCACCGCTGCACTTAATTTCGGGCGAATATCTGTCGCTGGTGTTGTGCCGTAAAGTTCGGACAAGAACAAAGTCGCGAAGCCGTGGCCATACATTTGTCCATGGCTGGGTGAACCCGTGACAACTACCATTCCACTCTCTTGCGCATGTTCACTTAGATATTTTCCAATCAGTTGCAAACACTTACCCGGCGCACCAAATCCACTTCGCACGCCGCGACTCAGCAAGGCCAAGCCGACGAGCGCGCATACGCCCGCGTCGCGGCCCCAATCGTTCGACAGAAAACTTCCATCGGGGTTCTGCCGATTGACCAGCAGTGCTAATCCTTTACGGATTGCCTCATCTACCTCCTTGTCATAAAGTGAGTCTAGGTCAGCTCGGGCGGGAAAATCTTCCGCGTAACAAACTCCTCCATGCGAAACGACGGTAGCGCCGATTGCACTCCCCGCCAACAATTTTAGCATTCGCCGTCGGGTAAATGCTGGTGAAACCGAGCGTATCATTTAAGAAGTGCCTGAAAATAGGCTTCGATCTGCTCTTTGTACGCGGGCAAAAATTGTTCGACCATGCGAGACTGCATTTGCTGTCTTACACGCGACGGAAGTTGGCCCCACACATCTTGTTGCAACGATTTTGAATCCGCCAACTCGACTGTCGAACCACCTGACATACCACGTTGCGTTGGCGGATTCTCCGGTTCACCTTGTCGTTCTGATCGATCATCACCAATTTCGGAACTCTTGCGATCCCCCGATCGAGACTTCATCGCCTGTGACCTGTTTTGCTGCTCGCGTTGCTTCTGAGCCTTGGACTGTTGAGACGCTTGTTGCTGGGACTCATCCTTCGATTTGTCTCCTTGGCTTTGTGCTTTTTCCATTTCCGAAATCAAATCGTCCAATCGCCGCACTATTTCTGACTGTAACTTCATGGTCTCTTTAATCGCGCCGTCACGACGCAGATAACCAGCCGCAATCAGCATACTTTGGCGCACTGCCAACAATGGATTTTCGCTTGCCTCACCCAAATCCTCGCCTTCCAAACCCACGTCAGCAGGTGTCAGCGGTTGCTGCTTTGGCACTTCAGATGTTTTTTTTGGAGCTGGTTCCTTTAGCAAATCCAGTAAGCCTTCCACCAATTGACTCGATGTTGCCGGAGCAGTTTCTTGGGCGTAGACGTTCAGGCCAAGTGTGCAGGACGCGAGAGCGAGAACTACGCAGAAACGCAGCTGGTTTCGTGAGAAACCGGATGCGGTAGTTGCAAACTTAATATTCGTCCGGTTTCTAACGAAACCAGCTACCTCGCTTGGCAATGCAATTAGGATTGCCTGCTGCGTTTTTTTACTCATTGATTGCTATCCATCGACGCTTTGAGTTCACGAAGGATCTGTTCTAGTTGTAATCCGAGAGCTTGCTGTTGATCCGAAAGTTGCTGGAGACGTTGTGCCCGCTCTGAGTTCATTATAGAGTCAGACTCGCTAAGCTGCTTGGTTTCAGTGTTGACATCCGATTGCAATCCTCTCAATAGCTTCAAGCTTGCGAGCGGTGGTACGGGGCGTGTCTTAGGATCTTTTTCTTGATCTGTATTTTGATTTGTTTTATTCGTATTTTCGGAAGTTTGAGGATTGGATTCGGGTCGCTTCATCGCAGTCGCAGCTTGCTCCAACTTGCGAAGCGCGCGAGTTGCCGAATCGGTCGCATCTGGTGTGATACGAAATCGTTGCGCCGCTGCGACGGCCCGCGCCATATCCAATTCGGCTTGCTCTAAAGTCCAGTCGAAAGCGGGCAGCTTATCAGCTCGCTCGCGAACATCGCGGACCATTTGCCGTACTGCCTCCTGTCGACTTGCAAGTTGCCGCAAATCCTGTTCGGCGTATTTCCTGTCGTCCTCACTCAGAACATTTAATTGCACCTCAGAAGCGTCGTTCAACTTCTCGACAATCGGTTGCTGTTGACTAACCAGCTGTGAAAGAGCGGCGGCAAGTTGCATCAGTTGCTGCTCTGCCAGTTCGCGCTCCAGCTCTTTGGCACGTTGCGCGGAAGCCTGCGCAGCATCAGCGATTTGTTTCGCAGCATCACGCGCTTGCTTCGCAGCCGTTGCGGTCTGCCCGCTTTCGGCCGAATCTGCCGCCAACTGCTGTGACTCGGTTGCTTGGTTGAGAGCTTTTTCAGTTTGACCGTCACCCAGTTGCCCGGAACGTGTTTTTTGATCTTCGGTTTGCTGCTGTAATCGGCGTTGCTCGTTGGAAAGTTCCGCTGACTTTCTTGCAGCATCTGCAACAACCATTTTTTGAGCCAACTCGGCCTGCGCGTTTGCCAAATCCGTCAATTCGGTGGCAGTCGATCGCATCTGGCCCAGTTGTCCTTCGAGATTGCGTGCCGACGAAGAACTTAATTTTTGTAGCGCATCGCGCAGCGAATTTACGACTACAGCCTGGGTTTGTGTAGCTTCGACAAAACGATCGTTTGCAATGCTCTCCGTAGCCGAACGCATTTCGCTACTAACTTGATCTTTGGTCAGTCGATCGATGGCTTGCTCGACTTGGGACCTAAGCGCTGCTTGCTCTGGAGGCATGGCCTCCGCCAATGCTTTGGCACGCTTTTGTAATTGTTCGATCGACTGAGCCAAACCATGTTGGTCGGCCTGCAAGCCTGCGCGATTGGCTTGAAAATCTTCTTTATTCATGCCGGCCAACCGACGCAGTTCTAAATTATCTGTGTCACGCCGCAGCGACTGTTGTTGATTGAGGACCTGCCCAAGCTCTCGCTCGACAACTCGCAAGGCCTCCGATTGAGCCAAGCGATCGGTGAGCCCCTGCAGTTCCGCGAGCGCCCCGTTTTGACTTGACTCAGAAGCGACCAAAGAATCTTTCAGTAGCTTACTCGGTTTGGTATTTGCCAAAGCCTCCACTTTTGATAGTTCAAGTGCTCGCTGTGAATCTCCAAGAGCTTTGGGAAGCTCGTGGGCGCTAATGTTTTCAATTCGCTGGCTAAGCGACTTCAGCTGTTGGGCGAGATCGGTTCCTGACAATTGATTGTTGTCCAACTGCTGGGATAGAGTTCGTAGGCTATCGGCAATGCTATTTCGTCCAGCGCTCAATTGGCTATTAACAGATTGTTGCATCTGAGCAACATTGGCGAGGGCGTCGATCTCTTCACGCCGCACACTGTCGGCTTGGTCCACGATCTCACGGCTGCGTGCGGCCAATTGACTGTTGCGTCGCTGAGCTTCTGTGATGGCACGAACTTGTTCAAGCAATTGCGACTGACGGGCGGCGATAGCTTCAAGCACGTCGGCGGCCTCTCGAACTTCCAGTGCCTGCTGGCTACTTTTACCGACTTGGCCGAGCGAATCGCGGGCTTCAAGCCACACCTTCAGACGCTGTCCTGCCAAAAGCCCCAGGGTGCTATCAAGTTGCCAAGTTCGATCGATAACGAATTCTCGCTGTTCCGGTCCTCCTTTATCGCTATGCTCCCAGAGCGAAAGCTTGCCCGGCTCAACGATTTCTGAACCCTCAATCTGCCAGCGTAGTGAAACGTCGACCAGCCCTAGATCATCTGCCGCGTTACCCTTCACAAGCAATGCGGCTTCGGGTGATAACTGAGACAGTTCCTGCTCTTTCATAGTTACGATTGGCGGCGCATCAGCGACCAGTTCCACTGCCCAAACTTCTGGAGACTCGACCGTCAAGTCAGCCCTCGCTGTGACTTTCCAGCGCCACGTTT
>JANNNN010000123.1:0-8001 GCA_031398555.1 Planctomycetia bacterium
GGCAGGATTGGGTTTATTGGGCTTCAATCGCGTTCATCATCGCCTTCTTGCTGACGATCATGATGGTCTTGATTGCGCCTACGTTCAAGCAGATGTTCGATGAGTTTGGGCTAAACTTACCCACTCCCTTACAGACTTTGATTGCCATATGCGATAGTTTTGCAGAGTATTCGGCACTATGGATGTTGCTGGGTATCGCTGTCGCTGGTCTTTTTTGGTCGTCGAGTGTTCGCAGGTTTTTCCGCCGACGGCTTGCACCGATGTTCGTGCAGCCGATTGCCCAGATGCGAAGAGCGGAGTTGCTTAAACTGCTAGCGATTGGCGTCGATTCGGGGCGACCGCTGGCGGGTTCGCTTTCCACATTAGCTCGTTACCACTTCGATACTGGAGTGCGGCAGCGATTACTTTTCGCTCGAAACGAAATTGAGCAAGGCGTCGAAGGCTGGCAAGGATTGACGGAGGCCGAGCTGCTGACTTCGCAGCAATCGGTTGCAGTTGCGACTGCCCCTACCAATGAGGTGCGGGCATGGATACTTCGGAGGCTGGCTGCTGGCATGCAGGTCACTGCTCAGCAGAAAACGTCTTTTAGTATCGCATTGTTGCAGCCCATGGTCGTGTTGGTTTTTGGAGCGATTGTGATGTTCATTTTTGTTTCTTTCTTTAGTGTCTTACTTCTAATGATCACCGCTTTGTCCTAAGGTTCTGTCCATGAAGAAAAGAAGTCTACGGTGGCGACGGGGAACGACGGCTACGGAAGTGATCGTGGCCGCGACGCTGCTTTTGAGCATGTTTGGATTGGTGGTTCCGACGACCATTCGAGCAGGTCGAGTACTGCGAGATGCTCGACACTACCAGATGGCCATGAATGAGCTTTCGAATCAGTTCGAGTATCTGAGTAGTTTGAGCGATGTGGAGCGGGCGACTGCGTTACAGCAGTTGCAGGCCTCTGAGCAAACACAAGAGAGTTTATCGAACGTGAAACTGGCGGCAAGCATTGAAGCGAAGGAAGACGGTGTACGGCTGACTTTGTCGCTGAACTGGGACCGCGGGTTAGAGGCGAAGCCAATGCAGATCACGGGATGGTTGAATTCTTCGGTCGCGGATTCGCCTGCTGTTCAAACGACAAGCGATGATCGAAAGGAGGGCTCCAATGAAAAAACGTAGGGCATTCACACTGGTGGAGTTGCTGACGACCATGACCATGGGTAGTTCGGTGATGTTACTTGCAATCGGGTTGGTGCATCAATCGATGTCGATGTCCAAACTTGCAAAAGTCCGCTGGGAACATGACCAGTCACTCGCTCGACTGGCAGAGCGTTTTCGTAGCGATGTTCACTCGGCGTCCGCATTGATTTCTGCTTCTACAAAATCGTTGTCACTTAAACTGGATGAGAGTACGGTCGTCTACAAGTACGACGCCGCGCAGGTGACTTGGGAGAAGACCAGTCCGCATTCGGCGGTCGCTCGTGAGACCTTTCGGTTTGATGAACGCTGCGCGGCAAACTTTGCCAGTCAAGCACATCCCAACCGCGTTGTACTGCAAGTCGAACGGCAGGTTGAGAGTACTGAAGTGCCTTCACGTGTCGACTTGCGAGTTGTTGCTGTTGTTGGACGTTGGCAACAACTCGAGCGAGTTGGGGGGAACTTGCCATGAAACGAAACCGAAGTGAGGCTCGCAGAGGTTTGATTTTGATTTGTGTGATTGCGTGCTTGGTCGTTGCCTCAGCGCTCGTTGCATTGACAGTGCAATCGTCGCTGCGAGGCAGACGTGAAGCTCGTCTCCAGCTGCAACTTCGACAGACTGAATTGCTTTGCGAGGCCGGTGTGAGTCGAGCTACGAAGCAATTTGAGATATCTGAAAGTTACACGGGCGAGCAGTGGCGACCGGAACTGGGACTTGACAATTATCACGCCGCGGTCGTGGAGATCGAAGTTACTGAATTAGCCTCGGACACGTTGCAATCAAATCAGTCGTCGAAAAGAGTCACCGTTATCGCCAAACTTGATTCCTACTGGGGGCAAGCTGGTCCGATGCAACGAACGCACCATTTTATAGTTCCAATTAAAACACAATCTACTACACCGGAGAAGTAATAATGAAATCTACAAAACAGATTTTGCGGGAAGGCACGAACCTAGACAATCGACGAGGATTTACGCTAGTCGAGTTGCTGGTGGTCATTGCGATCATTGGCATTTTGGTGGGTTTGCTTTTGCCGGCGGTTCAAGCAGCGCGTGAGGCGGCGCGTCGCTGTTCGTGCTCCAACAACTTGTCGCAACTCGGACTGGCTATGCATCATTACGAATTTAATGCCGAGCAGTTACCTTCTGGGGTCATCAATCCGGATGGACCGATTCGCGCAGAACAGATCGGTCAACATGTAAGTTGGATCGTTGGCATTTTGCCTTACATCGAGCAATCCAACGCCTATCGAAAGTTCGATCAAGCTGCCGGGGCCTATGCGCCAGTTAACAGACCAGTTCGCTCGGAGCCGATTTCCATACTTACTTGCCCTTCGCATCCAAACAACGTCCCAGATCGTGACGATCAAATTAAGCTTGCGTTAACGAACTATGCAGGTTGTCATCACGATTCTGAGGCACCGATCAACGACGACAACAACGGGGTATTGTTCTTGAACAGTCGGCTGCGTTTGAGCAAAGTGCTTGACGGACTGTCGCAAACGATTTTGTTGGGTGAGTTTAAAGACGTATCGGATAGCCTAGGCTGGGTTTCCGGAACCCGATCTTCCCTGCGCAATACGAGCTCGTTGAATGATCCAAAAATGATAGATCAGAATTTTTCTGGCATTCCAACGCCACCTGTCGAGCCAGTGGATTCGCTTCGAGTTGGCGGTTTTGGAAGTTACCACACCGGTGGGGCGCAATTTGTATTTGCCGACGGCTCGATGCGATTCATTTCCAACAGCATTGATAAAGAAACTTATCGAAAGCTCGGCAACCGGGCTGATGGAGAGTTGTTTGGTCAAGAGGGCAACGGCTGGTAGGGAGCTTGGGACCATTGTCCCGAGCGATTGGTGTTTTGCGAGCTGAAGGCGAATGTCATTGACATTTACTTCGCTTGCGGTTCCTGACGAAACCAGCTACCAAACAGGCGAGGCGTGAGTAAATCGTTATCCGCGACCAACACGAAACGGAGATAGATCAATTGCTGGCTGGTTGCCTTGTATCAAATCCGCGACAACTTCTGCGGTCGCGCACGATAGATGCAATCCAGCTCGGTAGTGGCCACTGGCGACAAACAGTAGTTTAAAATTTGGAACTTGACCGATGTAGGGCATGCCATCGAAAGTCCCTGGGCGAAGTCCAGCCCATGTTTTTTCAATCTTCGCATTTTGCAGTTGGGGCAAGATGCTTTCAGCCCATTTTCGCAGTTGTGCGATCATCGAGTCTGTTGTGGCGACTTCGAAGCCGACTTCTTCTTCGCAGCTGCCCGCAAGCAATCTTCCGTCGTCTCGAGCGACCAAGTAGCGATGTCCTTCGTTAACAACTTGATTTAATAGACATTCGTCGGTGTTGTACAGCACCATCTGTCCACGAATCGGCATGATGCCGGTGGGAATGTCCATGTCGTCCAAGAGTAATTTTGACCATGCGCCGGAGCAAATGCAGGCTCGCGAGGCTCTAAAGCTCCGGTCGCGAGCGACTACTTCAACAATTTCGTCGCCGATGGGCTCGACCGATTGGACGGCGACGTTTTCTAAAATTTCGACTCCCCGCAATCGGCACGCGGCTGCGAGGGCTTGGAGATGGCGGGGATTGCGAAGTTGGCATTCATCGGGCAAGTGCCAAACCGCTTTTAGGTTTTGCTCGCCGAGTAAACAGCGGAGATTGGGTTCGTGCTTGGAAACATCTTCGCGAGCCCACAAGTACGCTTCAATTCCGTGTTCGCTCCATAGCAATTGCTGCGCGGACAAAGTCGCCGATTCCGCCGCTGAACGAGCGATGTACAGGCCCCCACATCGTTTATAACCGGTATCGATGCCAGTAAGGCTTTTCAGATCGACTGCCCATTTGGCGTGCAGTGGGTGACTCAGAGCGCGAAGTTGATCGAGGGGATCGACGGCCCCTTGGGTTGGGCAAGGGGGCAGAATTCCGGCCCCGGCCCAAGAAGCCCCGCGGCCGACAGTAGAATGGTCAAGAACTTGCACTTGAAGTCCGCGGCCTGCCAGTTCGTACGCAATGGAGAGCCCGATAACACCGCCTCCGATGATTAGGCAATCCGAGTGGGGTTGAATCTGTGCCATACAATCGATGCAGTCGGAGGTCTAAACGTCGCTGGAAAAACGGGGCATCTAAGTAGAGCGAATGGGTGCTGAGGAATAATAGTAAACGAAAGATTTGAATTAGACTAGTTCGTTGGGGTACAATAATAGCCGAGAGCAGTTGCCCCAAGCCGGAGTAGCTTGCGGGTCGTTTAGAGACCGTTTTGTAGCCAAAAGACGGATTAAAATTTTGCGTAGATTTTATGATACTTAACTCCGGCCGGTCAGATGTTCCTTACAATGCTTCGGTGATGGTCGGAGACTCGAATTGAATCGTAGTTTGGATTGTCTGGTAGGGATGGCATGACCCAAGTCACATCAGAAAAATTCGTTGAGCTGGTTCGTAAGAGCGGGTTGGCTGAACCGCAAATAATCGATAACGCACTTGAAGCGATACGTGCCGAGAACGGCGGTTCGCTTCCAGAGAATGCCGCCGTTCTGGCCAAGGCTTTGCAGAGTCAGAAAGTGGTTACGCGTTGGCACTGCGACAAACTGCTGCTTGGCAAATACAAGGGCTTTTTTCTCGGCAAGCACAAACTGTTGGGGCATATCGGCAGCGGAGGGATGAGTAGTGTCTACCTTGCCGAGCACTGCATGATGCATACGTTGCGGGCAATCAAAGTTCTGCCTCAAAGTCGGCTGGGCAAGTCGTCTTATCTCGCTCGGTTTCAGCAAGAGGCCAAGGCGATTGCATCATTGAATCATCCCAACATCGTTCGCGCGTATGATATCGACAATCAGGGCGATACGCATTACATCGTGATGGAGTATGTTGATGGCGACGATCTGCAGACGATGGTCAAGAAGAATGGCCCGATGGCGTTTGACAAGGTCGCTGACTACATCGCGCAAGCTGCTCACGGCTTGCAGCATGCACACGATGTGGGGCTTATTCACCGTGACGTCAAACCTGCAAATTTGCTTGTAAATTCGGCTGGCCGAGTGAAGTTGCTCGACTTGGGCTTGGCCTTGTTTTCGGACGACAAGCAAGCCTCGCTGACGATTGACTACAACGACAAAGTGCTGGGGACGGCTGATTACTTGGCGCCCGAACAAGCCTTAAATAGTCATAAAGTTGACAACCGCGCGGACTTGTACGGTCTAGGTTGCACAATGTATTTTCTATTGACCGGCCACCCTCCCTTTCCGGAAGGGACTATCGCGCAGCGGATTGCAAAACATCAAGCGCAGATGCCAACTGACGTCCGCAAGATCCGCCCGCAATGCCCGGGTGAGCTTGAAGGGATTTGTGTTAAGTTGCTGCAAAAGGATCCCAAGTTTCGTTATGCAACGGCGGCTGCGACAGCTGAAGTACTTGAAGCATGGTTAGCAAAGTACAAAGCGCAACGCGTTCTGCAGGTGGCCAAAGGTGGCAGCGAAAGCTCATTGAATTTGGGCGATGAAGCCGACCCAGCTACCGGTTCAAAACTGGGTTCGGCCGTTGATACAGTTAGCAATCGTGGCGGCGATACCGTGGCCGGGCGATCCGCCGATGGACTTTCATTATCAACGTCAGACAGTGGTGTTTTGGTCCGAGTTGAGAAGAAGTCTGCCGAGTTGAGCTCCGGGGGCAGCACGATTGACCTGGAAGCGGAAATCGGTCGCAGGACAAATGCGAGTCGCGGGGGATCAAGTGCCAGTGGATCCTTCACGAAGGGGCCTGCATTCGCCTCGGGGGTCCTGAAGAATTCGGCAGCAGGGTCCGTACCGGTCATCATCGCCCATAAAGTAGCTGCAGCCCAGGCATTACCCGAAAAAGGAATTTCCCGCTTTCTCTTGATTGTCGGCCTGATATTGATGTTTGTTTTGGCGATTTTCTTGGGTGGCGTGATTGCAGTGCTTATTCTTAGAAAAAACGGCTGACAGGAAGATTTTCGGATCCGTCGGGAACTGCGTTCGAAGCGTTAAATAGGTTGGTTTGTACGATTTCGGAGCATTGCATACTGGCGACCAGCGAGAGGTGTCTGTTTCCCTTTGGCCCTACCCAACTAGAACCATCAAGTGGCGTACGCTGTTTCCGAATGATCCGCAAATCCCACAGGCTGTAATCGCTTGAGTACAGCCACGGCTTGTGGACCGTTATTACAATGGTATTAGCGACAGTGCGGTCGCGTTCTCGTCTTTTCACATCCGTCCTTGCGTATCGGAACTACGAAACGATGTGCGTTTTGCGATCTCACATAATCAAACATACTCAGTCGGCCGTTCGAACTGGGGCCTTCGCTGTTACTTATCTCGCATTCGTCTTGTGCATGAGTTCACTCGCTTTTGGAGCGATTACGGCTGAACAACGAAAGCAGTTAAAGGAATTGAATGATGGAGCGAAGGAAGCTGGCAAACTCTTCAACGAAAGCAAGTTTGTCGAATCGGCCGAAAAAGTAACTTCGATACAAGCTGGCCTAGTCACGTTACTCGAAACAAAGGACGCAGACCTGCAGCGGGAGACGCGGCGGCTTTATACAATTCTACAGACGGCTCATGGCAAACTGGAATTAGAAGGCGCGGAACTGGTGCCTTTGCCAACTTGGGAGCAACTTACAGCAGCTGGCAATTCAAAAGCTCCGAGCGGTGCGGCGACGGTCAGTTTCAAGAACGATATTGCACCATGGATGATTACCTTATGTGCCAACTGCCACATTAACAAACGAAACGGCGATTTTTCACTGGCAACCTACAACGACTTAATGAAGGGCTCCAAGGCCGGAAAAGTCTTGTTTGCGGGGAGTGACAAAGGCAATCCGTTGGTCGATGTAATCGAATCGGGAGACATGCCGCGCGGCGGTGGCAAAGTTTCGAAAGGCCAACTCGAAAAACTTAGTAAGTGGATCGCCGAAGGTGCAAAATTTGACGGACCCAATCCGGCTGCTCCGATCAACAGTTATGCGAAAGGCGAAGAGGGTAAAGCTCCTGAGGAGATGACCGCGAAGAAACCAACTGGTAGCGAGACGGTCAGTTTCGCTCGCGACATCGCTCCAATCCTAGTTGAGAATTGCACCGGTTGTCATATTGCTGGACGTCAAGCGCAGGCCAATTTTCGAATGGATACATTTGCACAACTTCTGCGAGGTGGCGACAGTGGAAAAGTCATCGTCATTAACAAGCCGAGCGACAGCTTAATCGTCCAGAAAATAAAGGGCGAAGGTGGCGGACAACGAATGCCGGCCGGCGGTCGCCCAGCTCTTTCGCCAGAGAAAATTGAGCTGATATCAACTTGGATTCTTGAGGGGGCCGCCTTCGATGGTCCCAGCCCAACAGCGAACATTGAAACCGTCATCAATCAAGCGTGGGCTGCGGCCGCAAAGCACGAAGAGTTGTTTACGCGAAGGCAAGAAAGAGCCTTAGCTCGCTGGACAAAGGTTCTTCCAAACGATGAACCCGCTACGGCGAAAAGCGATCAAGTGTTCGTGCTTGGAAACGTCCCCAAAGCTCGGGTGGAAGAACTGGTTAAGCAACTGGATAAAGCAATTACTTCAGTTTCCAAGTCGCTTGACGCGCCATCGAATCAGCCGCTTGTCAAAGGCGGAATTGCTTTGTTCGTTCTGAAAAGCCGTTACGACTATGGCGAATTTGGACGCATGACCGAAAGTCGCGAATTGCCTAAGGAATGGCAAGGGCATTGGAAAGCCAACCCGTTGGACGTTTATGCCGTTATGGCCAATGACAACTCTGCCGATGCAAAGCAACAATCGGCGTTGGCGTTGCAAATGGTAAGTGG
>JANNNN010000125.1:0-9104 GCA_031398555.1 Planctomycetia bacterium
ACTGCTCTTGTCCTTTCATCGCTATGCCGCCTGCCCGTTTTGTAACTTGCATGTGCATGAACTGAGCAAGAATTATGCTGGATTCGAAAAACAAGGTTTGAAAGTGCTTGCACTGTTTAGGTCGGGCCCGGAACGAACGCAGGAGCAATACGGCTCGCGCGAAGTACCGTTTCAGATCGCTGCCGATCCGAAACTGAGTGCCTATCGAGCTTACGGCATTGAGCAATCGCTGCTTGGGATGCTTGTTTCCTTCATACATCCGCGCGGGTTGTACGCGACTTTGAAAGGCTACTTTCCTGGGAAAGTGGATGCTGACGTGCGTTCACTTCCTGCCGATTTCCTGGTGACTCCCGATCAAAAGATTGCCCAGGCTTATTACTCTTCGAACATCACTCAGCATTTGTCCTTAAGTGAGATCAGTGAGTTCGCACGCAAAGTCGATTGAGCTATTTGTTTTCGGTTAGAGCGGTGAAAACATGGAACGGGAGAACGAGGCTCTGCCGAGCAAGTCTCCACAGCCCTGTTTGACTTGGCTGTAGCTGCAAACTTCCATCGCTTGCTAAAATCCGCTCACCGCCACGAGTTCACGTTTTACAAGGACAGTGGAGTCTCCTTGTTGCGCCAAGACATGATCGGCAGGAGCCTCGTTCTCCCGATTTCAATGACGACCGCTTTAAAAGTCCCTGAAACTCAACCAATTAAATCGTGGACCACGTTGCCCGCAACGTCAGTGAGCCGATAATCGCGGCCTTCGTGCCGATAGATGAGTTTTTTGTGGTCGACGCCCAACTGATGAAGTAGCGTGGCATGCAAGTCATGAACGTGCACCGGATCGCGAGCGATGTTGTATCCGAAATCATCCGTCTCGCCATGCACATACCCGCGTTTCAAGCCGCCGCCAGCCATCCAGATCGTAAAGCAGCGGGGATGATGGTCGCGGCCGAAATTGTCAGGCTTGATCTCACCTTGGCTGTACGCCGTTCGACCGAACTCTCCACCCCAAACAACGATCGTGTCGTCCAGCAGTCCGCGGCGCTTGAGGTCTAGAACCAGAGCGGCCGCCCCTTGGTCCGTTTCTTTACACTTAACTGGCAAACCGCCCGGCAAACCACCGTGATGATCCCAGTCGCGATGACACAGTTGAATGAAACGCACGCCGCGCTCCGCTAATCTCCGGGCTAGCAAGCAGTTGTTCGCAAACGATGGTTTACCCGGCGTTGCGCCGTATAACGCAAGTGTTTCCGGCGACTCTTGCGAGAGATCTGTCAATTCAGGAACACTCGATTGCATCCGAAATGCGAGCTCGTAGTTTTCAATCTGAGCCGCGATGGCTGGGTCGCCTAGGTTGCCCAGCGCCAATCGATTCAAATCATTCGTTGAATCGAGCAACTGGCGACGCGTCTCACCGCTCACACCAGGAGGATTGGAAACAAACAGCACGGGATCTCCTGCATTACGGAATTGCACGCCGCCGTACTGGGCGGGCAAAAAGCCGTTACCCCAATAACGCGTTTGCAACGTCTGGCCGCCGCCTCCACTTGTCAAAACAACGAAGGATGGCAAATCTGAATTGTCACATCCCATTCCGTAAGCCAACCAAGCTCCCATGGTTGGACGACCGGGTTGCTGATTTCCAGTCGCGAAGAACGTCACGGCTGGATCATGGTTGATTGGATCGGTGTGCAACGAACGAACGAATGTGCAGTCATCAACCACTTTCGAAAGATTCGGCAGCAACTCGGACAGATCCATCCCCACAGCGCCATGCTTTTTAAATTTGAAAGGCGTTCCAACACACAAGAGGTTGGATTGCCCACTGGTCATAGTCGTGATGCGTTGGCCCTTGCGAACGCTTTCGGGCAGGTCCTTACCCATCATTTCCGTCAACTTGGGTTTCGGATCGAACAGGTCCAATTGCGACGGAGCACCCGACATGAACAAGTAAATGATTCGCTTGGCTTTAGGGACGAAATGCAACTGCTTCATTGCACCCGGGACACCCAAATCGCCGCTTGGACTTGCCGATGCGGACTGCATGCTGCCAAGCAACGAGGCGAGTGCGAACGCTCCCATCCCCGTAGAGCTCCTCTCCAGGAAAGTGCGTCGATGCAGTGCACACTCAAATTTTTGTTGGTTATCCATGACTAATTCGAGATCGTTTCGTTCAAGTTTAAGATGACATTGCTAAGCGCTGTCCAAGCCGCTAGTTCGCTATCGTCGAGCGCATCTGGCTTGGCCAAGTCGCCAACTGCAATCAGCTTCTTCGCCGCTTCCTTGTCGTTTCGATAAGTCGTCAATTGCTGTTCCAAAGTGCGGTTCAAGATGGCGTGCTCCGTTTCCGTGGGATTGCGCGCCAAGGCGATCCGCCAAGCCAACCGCGTTCGCGCGGCGTTGTCGAGATTCGGTTCCGCCAGCAGACGCTGCGCAAAAGCTCGAGCTGATTCGACAAACACCGGGTCATTCATCAGAACAAGTGACTGCAACGGAGTACTCGTTTTGGCTCGCTGAGCCACGCAGAACTCGCGAGTCGGCGCGTCGAGCGTAACGAATGAAGGATAGACAGTTGAACGCCGCCAGTACACGTAAAGACCACGTCGATAGAGGTCGTTGCCAGTCGATTTATCATAGGGGTAACCGCCCATTTCGTTGATCTCCCACGTTCCTGCAGGCTGGGCTGGTTTGATGCTCTTACCACCAATCGCAGGATTCAAAATGCCTGCGATGGCAAGCGAGTTGTCGCGAATCGCCTCAGCATCCAGACGCTGGCGAGGTCCTCGAGCGAGCAGGCGATTTTCTTGATCTACCGTCAATTGCTCGCGAGTCACCCGCGAAGACTGTTGATAAGTCGCGCTCATCACAATTTGCTTAATCACACGCTTAGTATCCCAGTCACGCATCAAGTCGGCGGCCAACCAGTCGAGTAATTCCGGATGGCTCGGGCGCTCACCTTGCGAACCAAAATCGTTGAGTGTCTTGACAAGGCCCGTCCCGAATAACATCGCCCACCAACGGTTCATCGTGACGCGGGCCGTCAATGGATGCTCCGGAGCCATCAGCCACTCCGCCAGATGCAATCGACTGAGCGGTTTTCCATCAACCTGGGTAGCAACTTGGGGCAAGAAACTCGGGACCGCTGCCGTTACTTGTTCACCATCTTGATCGTAGTTACCGCGAACCTTGATGAATGTCTCACGAGGCTTTTCCATCTCGGACATAACCATCGTGTTGGGTATCTTGGCGGCAAATTCATCTTTAGTCTTACGCAGATTAGCGATGGATTTTTGCATGACCGCTACCTCGGGCACTTGAGTTTGACGGAAGAGTTTTTCGAGTTGCTCTTTTTGCTTGGCAGTACGTTGATCGATGGGCGCACTTGCGATTCGCAACGTCTCGGCCGCACTCGTCGAGGCAACTTCGTTGGCCGTCAATTCACGTTTGAAGACTTGCAAATCATCAATGCGGCCGGCAAAAGGGGTACTCGATCGGCTCCGCCTCCCGATGCTAAATGGCGTTCCTGAAAGGATCGAGCCCTTCAAACTATCGATCTTAGTCGACGTCTTCGCTAACACTCCGTTGACGTACAATTTCAAACCAGCCGCTTTGCCAGAGCCATCGTAAGTGAAAGATAGTTGAGTGAACACGTCTGCTGGCAAGTCCTCATCCGCTTGAATATGAATCGCATCTTGCGGGAAGCGATTAATCAGATGGACACTCGGTCGCAACCCATGGAACTCGACGTCCCAACCGCGAGCCCCATCGTTATCGTTCATTTTTCCAAACGGCGCGCCCCCTTCGGGCGTAACCATTAGATAAGCCGCGACGCTGAACGCTTGATCTTTTTCGAAGTTAAAAGTCTCGCCATATTCGAACCAACCTGTTTTCGCTGGCTTGAAACTCTTTCCGACAATGCCTTCGTCGAACTGAACATTCCCATCAGGCTGCGCGACAAGTTCCGAAGCATCCGCTTGCTTGCCGTTTCCGTTTTCGTCCAACGGAAAACGTACATCCGCGACCGGCAATGCTGCTTGAGTGCCACTAATGCCTGCTGAAACTAGCTCTTGCTCCCAGGCAGTCTGCTTTGCGGGCAGAGTCTTCAACAGCTCAGCCAATTCCGCCTCGGATGCAGCCAATTGTTCGGCATATTGATTCTGCTGCATTTGTTGAGCTTCAGTGGGAACACTGAGAAACGGCTTCGGGTTACGATCGCGCACGCCATCTTTGCCGTTTTCGGGGACATTATTGAAGAATGCATAAAATGCATAGTAATCCTTTTGTGTCATCGGGTCGTATTTGTGATCGTGACATTGTGCACAGGCGATAGTCATCCCTAACCAAGTAACACCCGTCGTTGCGATGCGATCGACGATATACAAGTTGCGATACTCCGCATCGATCAATCCACCTTCATCGCTAGTCATCACGTTTCGATGAAATCCGCTCGCGATTTTCTGATCGATCGTCGCGTTAGGAAGCAGGTCACCGGCCAATTGCTCAATGGTAAATTGATTGAACGGTAGGTTCTTGTTGAACGCGTTAATAACCCATTCGCGCCACAGCCACATGTCACGCAGCGAATCGTTGTGATATCCACTGGTATCGCCGTATCGGGCGAGATCTAGCCACGGCAGCGCTAGGCGTTCGCCAAACTGCTGACTGCCTAGTAGGCGATCGACCACGCGTTCAAAAGCTAGCGGAGCATCATCGACTAAAAATTCGTCAACTTCTTTGACAGTTGGAGGCAAGCCGGTCAAATCCAAAGTCGCTCGACGAATCAGACGCTCTTTTGTTTCTTGGGCTGACTGAGAAATCCTATTCGAATTTAGTTTTGCGAGAACGAAATTATCGATCGCATTGTGGACTCGGGCATTGATTTCCAACATGGGAATTGGCGGACTTTGAATGGGATCAAACGACCAGTGGTTAGACCATGAAGCACCGCTCGCGACCCACCTCTCAAGTGCAGTGATCTGCTCTTCGTTTAACGGTTTACCATCCTCCGTCGGGGGCATTACCTCGGCTGGGTCTTTGGAACGGATGCGCCTAACCAGTTCGCTTTCACCGAGCTTGCCCGCAACTACGGCGGTTGAGCCCGATTCCAGCGGACCGAAAGCGGACGTGTTTTGGTCGAGCCGCAATCCGGCCTGTAGTTTCCCGGCGTCCGGTCCGTGACACGTATAACAGTGTTCCGACAGTATTGGGCGGATCACGCGGTCGAAATCAACAGATTCGGCCGCTGAACATCTGGGAGCAATTAAGAGAGCTGAGCTCCACAAGACGCCCGCAAGGCTACATCGGAAACACGGCTCAAAACGAATGCGAAGCTTGAGTAGCAAGCGAAGCATGAAGGCAAGCATATATTTACCGGCGTCAGGAGCAGATTGGATTTAAAATCGGATAGGAGCGGAGAATTTAAACTAAAAAAATTCCCTTCTCAGGGAATTCAGTATAGTTAATTTCCATTTGTGAAGTGCAGTGAAACAGTCCAGCTTCCGTTCAAATCCGATTTTCGCACAGTCTAGTCCTCATTGCCTTTTGCAGAAGCTTTATAAATCGGAGTGCATTAGAGAGCGTCATGTGCACTACTCGTGGTTTCGACCCGAATTGCGAGTGTTGGGGGAAGACGCTTAGGCTGCATCATACCACGTCTGTATAGGCAGACTCCGACAAGTCCCATTCCTATTGACAACAGCAAGGCCGAACTCGGTTCAGGAACGGCTTGCAGCGAGATACCGCTAACTTGACCCGCAAAACCACCGATCGCGCCGATGTTGGTAAATGCTCCTGTGGCTAGGTTTATCGTGCCGAAATTAGCGCCACCATTCAGGCTTGCATATGCGATACCCGTTGCCCCTGAAATATCGAAACCTACAAGACCATTCGTGGAAGTGCCCAAAGCCCCCACGAATCCGAGCGTACCGTTATTTGGCGGATTCTGTATATAGAGCGAACTGTCGGTGCTTCGAATGTCATAAAGCGTGGTGGTCGCAGTACCCGCGAAGTTATTTGAGTATGCGGCGGACACAACCCCGGACAAACTCAGGTTACCATCTACATTGGTCACAAACGTATTGCTCGGGAAGCCCGCAATTCGCAAATTTTGATTTGTGTCGCTGACTATCCGAAGCGCATCCGGTACGGGGTTAAAATCTACTCCAAAGTTTGTACCGCTGAGAGCACCCGCAATCACCGTCACGCTCGTAGCGACGCCGGTAGTCGGGTTGATAGTGTAGATTGTGCCTGTGCCACCGCTGTTTCCAACGCCATATAGCTGGCCTGTAGCTGGGCGGACGTCAATACCGACAAGTGACCCGACAACGCCTATGATATTCACGTCGCTGAGTAGAGTTCCGGGAGCAGCAGTATCAAAACTTATTAAGCGGCCTCCGGTTGTATTGGCGAACACTAAAGCACTATGTGCGACATTCTGTGGGATTCCAAAAACGACTCCAACGACAAGGACCAGAAAATTCTTCATTCTTGAAACTCCTCATTGAATAGGCAAGCGCCCGAGTAACGCCCGCAAATTGATACGCTGTCCGATCGGGACGACAGCCCCTTTTAGCAAATGCCACGCCAAAATCGGCAAATCGTTTTTGCGTATGCAATATGCGCTGGACGAGCGCTTACCGTTTATGAAAGAAGAACGAAATATCTCTAGTGGAGCGTCAAGATCAAATCTTAGGATCAGCCGGAGTGCGCTACCGAGAGGGTCCCGCTTACAATAATGGTCGTTACGTTAGTTTAGTCTTATCAGCCGGAAGGCGTTAGCCTCCGGTTACGTCTCCAACAGCCTAATATTTTTAGAAAATAAACTAGTTCGCGATCGATTTACTTCCAAAATGCGCGAGTATTTGTCTGCGTGCTGGCGCATCGACCGCGATATCTGGTCCGTGACGAGTAGATTGTTACGGGTTTCGTCTCGACTCTCATCCCAAAAATCTAAACTGGACGCTCGACTAGATTTCATTTGCGAGCCAGCAGACTAGCATCGCTGATCATTGACCGCGTTGTTCCAAGCTGCGTAGCTCAAAACATTGCGACCGGTCCGACCGTCAATGAATGAAAAACCACTCGCTGTCGGTGAATTTAAAAATGTATCGCTGTTCGAGCTGCCCCTAAGTGCTTCGAAGCTAGAAAAATCGAAACTCGAATTGATTGACCCCGATCCTTATCCAGTGAGATTCCAGGTGTTTGCGATGCTCGGCCGCGTGAAGGTATCGACGGCTGGGCTACCTATAAACTTCTCTAGGCCGCGAATCCCTCCTGTTGAAGATGCCGAATTGGTTTCCAGATTCACTCCAATGGCGGTCGGCTTGCCACTGTAGCACGACGCTCTCCAATGCGTTCCGGCTGATACTCGCAACCCGAAAATTAGAGGTTGACGCTCCACTAGTTCGGCGGGTGCCCTACTCCGACCCTTCGTCGGTGTGGGTTACGAACTGCGAGCTCTGAAAGAGAATTTCTTGTAAAATGTTCCGCCTGTGGATTCAGTATTTTCTCAAGCTTGAAGGCGGACACTTATGACCTCTAGAACAGGGGCAATGTGGATTTTGACGATACGACTTGCGTGGTTCGCGATCGCGGCCTTCTCAAGTGCTTGCACTTTTGGCGATGAAAGCAAGCTGAACGTTGTGTTCATTCTGGCGGATGATCTGGGCTGGGGCGAATTGGGCTGCTATGGCCAAAGGAAGATCCCGACGCCGAATCTAGATCGGTTGGCTTCACAAGGCGTACGATGCACTCAACATTATTCGGGTGCACCCGTTTGTGCGCCTTCACGTTGCGTCCTGATGACTGGCAAGCACTTGGGGCACGCCGAAGTACGTGGCAACATGCAAGCCAAAGTCCATTTTCCAGAATTTACCGAAGGACAGATCCCGCTGTCCGAAGGTGCTTTGACCATCGGGCAGTTGTTCCAGCGCGCGGGCTACGCGACGGGCGCAATGGGCAAGTGGGGACTCGGGCCCGTTGGCAGTACCGGTGATCCGAGTCGAAAGGGTTTTGATCTGTTTTTCGGATACAACTGCCAAGCGGTCGCACATAGCTATTTTCCAAAGTACTTGTGGCGCAATGCGGAACAGGTATTGATCAACGAACGACCGGTTCCGGGGGCGAAGCAGCAACCAACAGGCGATGTCACTATTCAAGAGTGGCAGGGACAGCAGTACGCGCCCAAACTAATTATCGCTGAGGCAGAGAAATTCATCGATGCAAACCGTGAACGTCCTTTTTTTCTCTACTTGCCATTCATCGAGCCGCATGTGGCCATGCATCCACCGCTCGAGTCAGTCGATCGTTTTCCGATCGAGTGGGATACGGAGCCATATCGCGGACAATGTTCTTACTTGCCACACCCGAGACCACGCGCGGCGTACGCAGCCATGATTTCGGATCTCGACAGTTACGTTGGTCGAGTCATGAAGGCGCTTGATTCGGCTGGGGTGGCTGACAGAACACTTGTCGTCTTCACTAGCGACAATGGTACGACGCATGCTGGCCAACCCGATACACATTTTCATGTAGGTGGTGCCGATCCAAAGTTCTTCAACAGCACCGCTGACCTGCGCGGATTTAAGGGAAGTGTTTACGAAGGTGGTATGCGAGTTCCCATGGTCGCAAGATTGCCGGGACGAATCGCTCCCAACACCGTCAACGATTCGCCGAGCTACTTTGCGGATTGGTTACCTACGTTATGCCACGCCGCGGAGCTTGATAAACCCACGGACTTGGACGGCGAAAGTCTGTGGCCGGAATTAACGCGAACCAAGTCGAATGATGCGACGGCGAGCGAGTTCGCAATAAGTCGCAAGCCTATGATTTGGGTTTTCCCAGAATACGGCGGTCAAGTTGCCGTTCGCATCGGTAACCGTAAAGCTGTCCGGCAGGGACTTAAAACTAAAACACCTGGTGAGTGGGAAGTCTACAACATCGAGTCCGACCGAGCAGAAGAACACGACATCGCCGGCACTGAGTCGGCATTTATCAAAGCTGTTGTCGAAGTTCTTCGTCGCGAAGTAGGCGACAGTAAGTATTTTCCATTGAGTATTCCTGGAGTCAATGTTCTCTAAACGCTAACCGTAGCTGGTTTCGTAAGAAACCGGTCC
>JANNNN010000912.1:0-3692 GCA_031398555.1 Planctomycetia bacterium
TCTCATCAGTCTCATCAGTCTCATCGGACTCATCGGACTCATCAGTCTCATCGGACTTATCAGTCTGATCGGTCTCATCTTCTTCAGTCTCATCCTCAAGACCAACGAAAACAAACCCAGCGCGAACAGGGGCAGGCATCGGGGAGTTTGCGCCTCGAACGCTCCGCCAGACAACTTCATTTAAGAGCAGGTCGTCGGCAGCGTCTTCACGCGAGAAGTCGAAAGTGGCGGAGAGCTTGGCACCATAAGCGTCAGGCTTGTTGACTTCCTTCAAATCCACTTGCGCTGGAAGGTGTTTGTAGGGACTCACATCGGCTGTAGCGGTGAAGGAGTCATAGAGGGGTAAGGCGGCGGCATCGAACTGCGTCATCGGCTCCATATCCAAGATCAACTCCATCGTTCGCAGTAAGCTGGACGTCGAGTACATGTGGCTGTCGACGTGACTGCGTTTTACATGGGCACCAGCGACGAAGGCGATTGAACGATGCGCGTCGACGTGATCCGATCCATTTTGTGCATCATCTTCAACGACAAAGACTGCCGTCTCTTTCCAGAACTTGGATTGACTGAGGGCTTCGAGTAACTGACCAAGGGCGAGATCGTTGTCAGCAACCATGGCCGTCGGTGTTGGTTTTCCAATCGCTGTGCCCTGAGTGTGGTCATTGGGAAGTCGAACGATCTGCAAGCGAGGCATTTCACCTTCAGCTTCAAAACGCTTGAGTTCAGCTATAAAGCGAGCGGCCCGGTCGACATCGGGGTAATTGAGATCGTATCCGTGGTAGAACGGGTCGAAGTGGCCTTCAAGCGCTTTAACTTTCGCTGTAGCAGGTTGGCCGATGACAGCTGGGTTGGCGATGAACTCACCGTAGCTGCGGTAAGTCACCTTGGCTGCGGCGGCGCGGTCCCAAAGATAACCACTGCTGGGATGAGCGATCTCGAAAGAACCTTCGGCTGGATATTTGAGTTTGCCTTCGCGACTGCCTCGATACATGAGCGGCCAAGTCTTTTCGACGAAGTCGGTTGCATAAGCGGCCATCGTCCATTCGTGGCCATCCGCACTGACTTCGCTTTCGACATAAAAATTATCGAGCAGCACAAATTGTTCGGCGATCGCATGTTGATTCGGAGTCACTTTACGTGGAAAGATGCACAAGTTGGGGTCGCCGTTGCCCTGCGTCATGTCACCGAGAACTTGATCGTAAGTCCGATTCTCTTTGATAATGTAGATGCAGTACTTAATTGGGCTAGGGTTTCCAACTTTGGATGGGATTGGGTTATTCGGATCGACTGGTTTGGTGACAGGGGCTTTGTCCTCACGCAGTGGGCTGCAAGCGAAAGCGGCTTTGGTGTAACGGCTCATGACTTGGGGCATAGGTGGCTCGATTTGCGCCAATGTGCCTTGGAAGAGACCGCCTATGTACTCACGAGTCGTTTTAGGCGGATCGTTGAGTGGGTTTGGCCCCTGGCGGTTTGCTTTCGAAGCAAGTCCCTTACCGTTGGCGACATAAATCTTGCCATCATGTGGATTGAATCGTGCACACGTCGGATACCAACCCACTGGAATGAAACCGAGTGATCGACTGCGACCGCGCTCACTGACATCGATCACGGCGACGTTGTTGTTAGTAGCGTTGGCAATCAATAGTACTCGCTCGTCTTCCGACAACGAGACGCTGTTTGGCGTACTGCCGTTTGGGGCCGTTGCGAACAGAGCCGATGAAATGGTTTCAAGGTTCTTGCCGGTCACGGTGTCGATGACCGTCACGTTGTTACTGTTGGCACACGCAACGAAGAGAGTTTTTTGATCTTTTGTCAGCAGCATCTCAGTAGGGTGGGACTGAGTTGGCCATGTCGATTCGACTTTGCCGCTTTCTAGATTGAGGACCGCTACGGCAGATTTTCCCCACAGGCTAATGTACAGCCGCTTTCCGGTTGGCTCGGGTAGTGCGTAGTATGGATACGAGTCGACCTCTAGGCCAATCAACTTTTTCTGATCAGGGGCGTCGAGCGGCATGATACAAACGCTATCGCCCCAAGGGCAAGCAGCGTAGAGGGTTTTGTCATCGTAACTAACTGCGAGACCGGCTGGGACTTGGCGTTCTTTGATGTCAGCAACTCGCAGTTCGCGATGCTCTGAAAGGTAACCATCTTGGAATTGGAACTGATGAATGACCTCTTTTTCAGCACCGCTGGCAAAAAGTTTCCCGCCCGTCGAGTCAAAACACAGGCCGACAAAAGTCTCTGGCATACTGGCTCGCGAAACGACTCGCATGTCGCTGAGATCGACGATCACAACTTCATGTTCGCCGTAACCGGCATGCAAGATCGCGGCGAACTGAGCTTTTGGATGCATGGCAATCGTGACCGGAAAATCACCAACGGCCAATTGTTTTCCAGCGGGCTGTAAGGACCATTGAGTCGGCAGCAGCATCTGGCCGCTCGCTTGCATACCAGGCAATTGCATTTCACCTTTGGGAGGTCGATCTTGGGCATCGCAGTGAACGATATTTAAATTCAGAACGCTTGCCGCGAACATAGTGAACGAACAAGCGATGTATTGGTAAGGCATTACAATCCTCGGATTTGAAACTAAACGGGAGTCATCGGCATTGTAGTCACTATCGTTTTGGCGATGTAGCCTATGCGAGTAATTCACAAATGCCAGATGCGCGAGAACGGCTTTGCCTAGTTCGAGCCAATTTTCGATTTGACAATTCGATTTTGTTGTTTTTTGACACCCAGTTTAGTCAGTTTTTGGACTCGAATCGTGATGGCTAGTTGTTGATGGGCAGTTTATCATATTGGCAAACCCTTCCACCACTTTTGGAGAGACGCTGCGATGAATCTAACCCGCCCACGCTTGTTACAGCCTGCATTGTTGATCGCGTTGCTCGCGATGCAAGTTTCCATTCAGGCCGCCGATCGTCTTGTATTTGATCCGCCGAATAAGGAAGGGGCAAAGCACATTGTCTTGGTCTCCGGCGACGAAGAGTATCGCACCGAAGAAAGCATGCCGATGCTGGCCAAAATCCTCAGCCAGAAACATGGCTTCAAGTGCACCGTGTTGTTTGCACTCGGACCAGATGGAGCTGAGTACATCGATTCGAACAACTCCACAGGAATACGCGGATTCGAAGCGCTGGTGACGGCTGACTTGATGATTATCGGAACACGTTTTCGAAATCCTGATGCTGAGCAAGCGAAGTTTGTGACCGACTTCTTGAATGCAGGCAAGCCAGTGATCGGTATGCGTACAGCGACTCATGCGTTTCAAGGCAAAGGCACGTTTGGTTCGCTACCTTATGGCGATTTCGGGCTAAAAATTCTAGGTGAGACGTGGGTGAATCATCACGGCAAACACAAACAAGAAGGAGCTCGAGGTGTAATTGAAACAGCTAACGCGGACCATCCCATTCTCCGCGGTGTGAAGGACATCTTTGTTCCTTCTGATGTTTATGGCGTGACGCACTTGACCGACGCTGACAAGATTCTCATGCGTGGTGCCGTGACTGAGACCCTCGATCCAGCTTCGAAGAACATCGAAGGTGCCAAGAATTCTCCGATGCAACCCTTTGCTTGGGTCCACGAATACACGCGGCCCAATGGCGAAGGCAAAGGCAAGTCGTTCTGCACTACAGGCGGTGCATCTGTGGATCTGGTGAACGAGGATTTGCGTCGCATGATTGTGAATG
>JANNNN010000165.1:0-5503 GCA_031398555.1 Planctomycetia bacterium
AGATTCAATTCGCTCGCCGAGTAGTCGCTGCTGAAGAGTTCTGAGAAAGTGCAATACGTTGGTGGGTTCTGGCATGACCAGATCCGATCAAAATTACACAGTCTTCCAAACACCTTGTTTTGCACTTGCAAGCACCGCATCGCAGACGCGTTGGGTCTCGAGCGCATCGCGGAAAGTTGGATGAGCTGGCTCGCCGGTATCGAGACTGGTGAGGAAGTCGGCAACTTGGTGAGTGAAAGAATGCTCGTAACCGATTTGCAATCCAGGAACCCACCAGTTGCCCATATAAGGTTGGTCGCCATCGGACACATGAATGCTTCGCCAGCCGCGAACGATCGATTCATCAGCGTGATCAAAATATTGCAAGCGATGGAGGTCATGGAGATCCCATTTCATGCTTGCGTTTTCCCCGTTGATCTCAAGCGTATAGAGCGCTTTATGACCACGGGCATAACGTGTCGATTCGAACAGGCCGAGAGAACCGTTATTAAAGTGACAAAGAAACGAGCAAGCGTCGTCGATGCCAACAGGTGCCATATTTCCTGTCTCTGCATGCATCCGCTCTTTCACAAACGTCTCAGTCATGGCGGTAACGTCTTTGATCGAGCCGTTCAACCATATTGCCGAGTCGATGCAATGCGCGAGCAAATCGCCTGTCACACCGCTGCCCGCTGCTTCCACATCCAATCGCCACGTTGCTGCACCGCCTTGAGGGACTTCGGCATTAATCGTCCAGTCCTGAAGGAAGTTGGCGCGATAATGAAAAATCTTTCCGAGCTTGCCCGAGTCGATGATTTGCTTTGCCAAGCTCACGGCAGGTATACGACGGTAGTTGTACCAAACCATGTTGGGCACGCCGGCCTTCTCAACTGCTTGGCACATCTCTTCGCCTTCCGCGACGTTCATTGCCAGCGGCTTTTCGCACAGAATCATTTTGCCGGCTTTGGCCGCCTCAATGGCGATCTCCTTGTGCAAGTTGTTCGGCGTGCAAATATCGACGGCGTCAATATCATCGCGTTTCAGCAGGGCTCGCCAATCGGTCTCGACCGATTCGTAGCCCCAATTGTCTGCAAACGGTTTGGCTTTCTCGGCATTGCGAGCACACAGGGCCTTTAAAACCGGTTTATGTTCGCTTCTAAAGAAGTGGGCCGCTTGAACATAGGCATTCGAGTGCGTTTTGCCCATGAAACCATAACCGATCATGCCGATACGAAGTACTTTCACAGTTGTTCCTTTCAAAGATTTTGGATTAGTGTGTGCGAGTTTTAACTTGTGCCTTCGGGTTACCAGCCGTGTGCGTTGCGGACTTTGACCATCGTATCGAGGATCGTGTTCCAAGTTTTCGGATCTTCGAGCATGGCGTTGGGGAACATGCAACCATCCCAACAGATATGCTTGATGCCGCGTTTGGGAGCGTCTTTGAGCCAATAGGCTGAGCACTTGACAATGTCCAGTTTGCCGTTTGGATCGTCGGCTGGGCAATGCTTGCCGGTCTTATCGTGTGAACCAGCGCCGTGTACCTGACCATCATTCTGCGCCACGTGGAAATCGATCGTCCAAGGTCGCAGCATGTCCGTCATCTTTTCGTATGCGGTGTAGAACTCTTCAGTGGTATGCCCCTCCTTCACTAGAGCACACTCAGGTGCGTTGTAGCCAAGCAAGTAGAGATAAGTATGAGCCAGGTCAGCTTGGAAACCGAGCGACTCAGGCATACCAACTTCTTCGAGCAAGTTCAGCATGTCTTTCCAACTGTGCATTCCCGCCCAGCAGATTTCACCTTCCGCGGCGAGGCGTTGACCGTGATCGGCAGCGATTTTGGCCGCTTCCCGGAAGGTGCCTGCAATCTTCGATGTGTTGGTTTTGCAATTCTCTCGCCACTTGGCTACACCGAACTCCGCCGAGTCGATTCGAATGACACCGTACTTTCGCACTCCATGCTTATCGAAAATTCCAGCGATGCGACAGGCCATCTTCACTGCGCTAATGAACTTTTCACGCGTTGCATCGTCACCCATCGCCGAGTCGCCAACGGTTCCAGGCCAAACGGGTGCAACAAGCGAACCGACATTAAATCCATAACTTGCAATCTGGTCCGCGATCTTCTTCAGGTCATCGTCGCTGGCCTCTGGATTGGTATGAGGCAAAAACAAGAAATAGTCGATGCCATCAAATTTCTGACCGTTCACATTCGCGGCCGCAGTAAGCTGAAGCATCTTTTCTAAACTGATCGGTGGTTCTTGGCCTGCGTCAGTGCCTTTGCCAACGAGTCCAGGCCACATCGCATTATGAAGTTTCGGGGAAGAAGGACTCATGACAATGGACTCCAGGGGGATGGTTAAGGAAGGTCAAAGGGATTGAGGGAATTATGTTTGTATGGCAGTCGAAAATTTTGTCTTTTGCATCACGTCTCCACTCGCTCCACTACTCAAGGGAGGGGTTGGGGGTGAGGGGTTGAAGGTGAGGGGTTGTCAAAATCTCGCCCCTCATCCCCGACCCTATCACCTTGGAGTACCAGGGAGACGGGAGTGCGGGAATATTCCAGAGCCTGTAAATATCAGGCATTCATCCAAGCGCCATTCTTAGGCAAATTCGGATGACAGTCTGGGCCAAAATAACGAAGGCCTACAAGCGGTTCGCTGCCGGTGTTCTCGATTTCGACGCCGCCCGTCGCCGCTTCGTACGAAATGAATACTTCGTCTTCAGTATTCTCACCGAAGTTAATCATGGCTGGTGTTTGCAACGCCAACTCGCCAATACGTCCTTTGCCTTGAACAGTTATCCAGCCGCTGGCTCCGGGGTCTTTCAATGTGCACTTTGTACCTGGATCAACTGTCAGTTCCTTTGCACTGAACAATTGCTTGCCATCAATGGTGCCGTATACAATCCACTTATCAGTGAAGCCTGGTCCGCTACAATCCTGGTCGACAATCGGCTCGATGTAATTCGCATCTTTGAAATGCGTGTCAACGTTCTTGTCCCAATCAAGTTGGCCGATGATGAAGTCGAGGTCGTTATGTTTCTCCTTGGGCATATCCTTTACTAGCAGCGACCAGGGCACATAGCGGCCTTCAACGATCGATTGGAACATACCGAACACATCGCTACCCCATTGAGGTTCGTACGTGCACAGTGAACCGGGCGCATGCAAAACACCCGGCGGGATCAACCAGCCTGTGCCGCGTTTCAGTCGATAAGCTTTCGACAGATCGAGAATGCCGTTATCGCCTTTGTTCCAATTTTCAAGACAGCGGCGAAGTTGTTCTTTGCTGGTGCCAGGTTCCAGCCCCATGAACGTGTAACAGAAATTGTTATCGACGTTGTTGTATTGAGGTGGGAAGTAATAGCTTTCCGGCTTGCCTTCTTGACCGACCAAAGCTGCATCTTCAGCTGACTGGTGCATGTGATGCGGAATTGGGCCCATATTGTCAAAGAATTTTGAATAAACTGGCCAGCGACTGTACTTTGAGAAAGTAGGCGCGCCGACGAGGCGATTGCCAAGCTCGGTGACAGCGTCGCGAAGGAGGAACTTTTGCCCTTCGAACAAACAGAAACTCAGACCTTCGTGCCATACGCGACCATCGTTGGCGGCTTCTGTGGTACTCGAAAACCAACGTTCATCGATACCACCGCGATCGGCGCCAAATGCGTAAAGATCCGCTGGGTTAAGTTTGATTCGACGCCCAGGGTGCAAGAAACTGCGAGGAACCCAAGTTGGCGTCAGTCGCAAGAGGCCTCCGCCGGCATCGAGGGCTCGATCAAGTATCTTGGCCACACTATCTTTGTTCACAAGGCCGTCGTCTAAACTCACTTTGGTCATAATTACTCAGTAGTTGCTCAGTAGGAGGAATCTGGATTTCAAATTTTGGAATGTCGGCAGAGGTTGAGTTTGTTGGACGGCGGGTTCCCACGCGAGTTGCCCACGCGAGTTGCCCACGCGAGTTGCTTGTGTGACCATTAAGAAGTCCTAAGGGCGCACGGCAGACCAACAAAAATTGAACTGCCAGTTTTATTCCGAGTCCCGAGTGGTTACAAGTAAGGACGCGAAATTCTGGCATATTATCCCAAAGTCACTGGCTCTTAACTCCCCTAGTACCACCATGAAAATCGAACTTGCTCAACCGTTAACGCTCGAACAACCCGTCGACCTTGCCCAACCGCTTCCTGATTCCGCGACTCTAGCCAAATCAGCGGGTGGAACCTTCGCGGTTCAACGCTATCGATTTGCTTCGGGAAAACGTGAGGGTGTAGAACTGGTGGTAGTCGATAGCGGGAAAGTTCGAGCCGCTATTTGTCCAACACGTGGGCTGGGATTGTGGAAAGCCAACATCGATGGGCTCGACTGCGGCTGGAAATCACCAGTCGAAGGGCCGATTCATCCACAATACGTACCGATTACCGATTCCAATGGACTTGGATGGCTAGACGGTTTTGACGAACTATTAGTTAGGTGCGGTTTGCAGAGTTTTGGAGCTCCGGACTTCAACGACAAAGGCCAACTGAAATATCCGCTTCACGGTCGAATTGGCAACCAGCCAGCTGTCCGTTGGTCAGTTCATCTCGATCCCGAACACTCATTGCTAGAAGTTCGCGGGGAGGTCCACGAAGCCAGATTCCTACAATTCAATCTCCAGCTGACGGTAAAATACCAATTCGCATTCGGTCAGCCGACGATCGATGTCGTCGACTCCGTCAAAAATGCATCGGATTCTGCGACAACGATGCAGATGTTGTACCACGTCAATATCGGCTCACCGGTGCTCGAAAGCGGAGCCACGATGCACTGCGCATCGAAACGCATCGTAGCAAGGGATCAGCATGCGGCAGACGACTTGGCGATTTGGCCGACTTATCTCTCACCTACGCCGGGTTATGTTGAGCAAGTCTATTTCTCGTCGCCACCGCCCGGCGCGGATGGCTTGGCCACTGCGCTGTTGGCTTCCAAAAATCGCAGTCGCGGATTTGCGGTGCACTACAAACCGGACACCCTGCCGTATTTCTCACAGTGGAAGAACACGGTCGGTACTGCAGACGGTTACGTCACGGGGCTGGAGCCGGGTACCGGTTTTCCTAATCCGCGAACGTTTGAAGAGAAGCAAGGCCGCGTAGTGCCACTAGATGCCGGTAAGTCAGTTGAGTTCCACGTTAGGCTGGAAGGCATCAATCGTCCCGAACGAGTTGCGCAGCTGATCAGCGACATGGACCAGTTGCGTGGCGGCGAAGCGGAGAAGGCTGGCTTTGATGCGAAGTGGTGTATCCCACGTACATGATTCATCCAAAACGACAGTTAATCATATTGCTGATTTGTACAGCCGTCATTCGTGCAGCCGTCTTATGGTTCGGTGCAGCAGATTTAAACGCCGACCCAGATTCTTATGCCAGAATCGCGACAACTTTGGCAAAGGCGGGCACCTTCGGATTTGAAGGTGAAGGCGGCGCAAGTCCAACTGCTTTTCGTCCGCCACTCTATCCGTGGTTGCTCTCATGGTTTGTTGGAAAGAACGGC
>JANNNN010000182.1:0-14662 GCA_031398555.1 Planctomycetia bacterium
TCTGCTCTGCGGAGTCGCCGTGAGCCCGCTTCGCCAGCGCCCTGGCATATTCGCGGCCTTGAGGATTGTTCATAAACATCAGAGCTTGTGGGGCGATCGTTGTTAGCGGTCGCTGTCCGATACTTACAAGA
The DNA here is from genome assembly GCA_031398555.1 of Planctomycetia bacterium. GTDB lineage: Bacteria > Planctomycetota > Planctomycetia > Pirellulales > Pirellulaceae > Aureliella. The sequence goes on from JANNNN010000182.1 coordinate 132, forward strand.
TGCTCGGGCCAATCGAACAGCATCATCATTGGAATGAGTTGGCTGCGTTTAATAAAGAAGTAGACACTACGCCGACGCATGGAGGAATCGAGCGAGCCGGGCCCGAACATGGTCGGATCCAGTTGCCCGCTGGCGGCAAGCAACGTGTCGCGAATCGCTTCGGCTTCCAAACGCTGCGGCGCGCGGCGCCAGTTGAGTTGATTCTCGCGATCAATCTGAAACCTTGGGTCGTCAGATTTTAGAGCCGACGACTGCATGTACACGCTGCTCGTCATCATCAGTTTGTGAATGCGTTTCAGATGCCATTCACCAGCGATCAACTCCTGAGCCAAGTAGTCAAGCAACTCGGGATGAGTTGGACGTTCACCGGCCGATCCAAAATCGTTGGGCGTTGCCACGAGTCCACGACCGAAATGGTGTTGCCACAAGCGGTTGACTATCACGCGAGCGGCCAGCTGTCCTGCGCCTTGCTCTGTGTCAGTCATCCACCGCGCGAGGGCGGATCTGCGATAACTCAAACGCGGCTCGGGTTCCGAGGGCTGCTTTTTCCATCGCCGGATATCACTGCCGACTGAAGTAAAGATCTTCAGAAAACCAGAATCGATCTTATCGCCTTTCTGATTTACATCGCCGCGCCGGAGTTGATAGGTATCTGGATAGAAATGCGGGAAACCTCGATCATTGGCGTGATGCGATAGGATCGGCAAGCCTTCGCTAGTGACCATTGCCGTCGCGAACAGCTCACCTGCACCGGCCTTCTTGGTTTCTTCGATCGCTTCCAGTCGTTGTCGATATCCCGCATCTTGAGTCTTGAACCAGTCGCTGGCGGTCTGCCAAATTTTGGTAAACTCCGGTTGCTCATGCAGCTTTGCGTCGAGCGTTTTAACAAGTGATCCGCGTAGTTTTCCTACAGCTTCCACGACGGCCTGCGGCGGACCCACTTGACCCACGACAGGTACTGCATTTGCATCCGAGCTAGTCGAGATTCGGAAACGACCTATCGAGTGCTTGGGGTTAGGATGATTGAATTTCAACGTGATTGTGATCTCAGTCGGGGCGTCGATTATTAGTGGCTGTTCCAATTGAAAAACAGCCGCTTGATCTTTGCCGATTTGACCATCCACGGCCCAGCCTGAATTAGGGTCGTCATCGATCGAAGCGGCAACGGACAGCGAATCCGAGTTCTGCTGATGAGTCGCGCTAGCAGCGATGAATTTCCGTGAAGCGATTTTATCACCTTTCACCGTCAATTGAATATTGCCAAGCGCAAAGTTCCCATTGTCAGCCCGCCCAGGGCCTTTGTTCGGTAGCGAATCGTGAGCAAGTGCCTCCAAACGAATGGCCTGAATTTGTACTTTCTCAACGGAGCTGGTTAAAGTGATCTCATCTTTGTTAGGGACTTTGCCGACACTCAAATAACAACCATCAGGTTGCAGTTGGTAATTGTCCGCCTGCTTGGAAGTGGCCGCGCCCGCCAATGGACTCCAGGCACTCGACGCGGGTTCGCGACCGCTTCCTGAACGCAGCCATTCAGTCAACTGCTGGGGCAATTCGTCGCGAGTGTATGTACTTAAACTCGAATTAAGCTCAACTAACTTGGCTGTAAATGCTTCGCGACGCCGGGCATTTTCCTCATGCTCAAGGTCCAACTTCTTTTCGCCTCGTATCGCTGTCGTAAACGTCGCGGCTATACGATAGTAATCGCCAATTGGAATCGGATCGAACTTGTGATCATGGCACCGAGCACAACCGACAGACAAACCTAAGAATGCAACCCCTGTTGTCGCAACCATATCATCGAGTTCATCGTAGCGAGCCGATTCGAACTCGGTCTCGGTCAACTGAGTCGGAAAGGCTCCTCCGCAAAGAAAACCTGTCGCCATCCAGGCCATGGGTTCGTCAGGTGCCAACTCATCACCTGCCAATTGCCACTGGATAAACTGGTTGTAAGGCAAGTCACGATTGAAGGCACGAATCAAGAAGTCACGATAATGGTAAGCGCTTGGGCGATCGTAATCTTGTTCATAGCCGTGCGATTCGGCGAAGCGTGCAACGTCCATCCAATGTCGAGCCTGACGTTCACCGTAGTGGGGACTGTCGAGCAGGTGGTCAATCAACTCTCCCCAGGCTTCATTGTTAATCTCTCCGTTGTAAATCTCTCCGTTGTTAGTAAGTTTTGCGGTCCATTCTCGCATCTCGTCGGGCGTCGGCGGTAGACCAAGTAAATCGAACCACGCTCTTCTGACCAGCACCCGCGCTTCAGGCACCGAGTTCGGAGTCAGCCCACTAGATTGCAGTCGAGCAAGCACATACCGATCCACATTGGAGCGAACCCACTTAGTCGGATCGGTGACAATGGGTGGATTAGATTTTGCAAGCGGTTGGAATGACCAAAAATCCCTTCGGGAGTCGACATCCATGACGGTCGAGGCTCGAGTAGTTTGATCAGTGCGAGGGTCGGGCCCGCCCGTTTGGATCCACTTTTCAAAATCGGCGATGATGCCAGCGTCCAGCTTTCCTTTGGGAGGCATTTCAAGGTCTTCGTGCTTCATCGCGCTTAGTAGTAAACTCTCGTTTGCCCTGCCTGGGATAATGGCTGGTCCGCTTTCGCCGCCTCTAAGAAGAGCGTCACGGGAATCAAGTTGCAGTTCGCCTCGCAACTTACCCTTCGCCACTGCTTCGGTAGAGTGGCAACTGTAACACTCGCGAACGAGGACAGGTCGGATCTTGGCTTCAAAAAAATCCAGCTGCTCTTTTGGAATTGAGTCATCGGCGCGAAGGTCCCCATTGAATAGGAAAAATGCAGTCGCAAAGATGATTACGACCGGAGTCATTGACTGAGACTGGAAAAATCGAGTCATGAATTGGCTCATGCTCTGGGTCCTTGTGTAGCGGTCAATGGCGGGAGTCAATCCGTTATCGGGATTGGTGGGGAAGGGCATTATAGCACAAGGCCTGTTCGGATCTGGCAACCGCAGAAGTGTCGCCTTTTGCTCCGCAAAAGTCGCGTTGCAGCCTTCGCTGTTAGCTTCGGTATTGGCCTTCACTGTACTTGTGTAGCTGTGAGCGGTTTCGAGCAGCCAGTGGAAGTCCTACGGTACAGTTGGTTGGAACGGAGTGTGGAGACTGGTTCCGCAGAGCCTCGTCCTCCCTTGTCCATGCTTTCGGACGCTGGCAGTATCCGGATTCGGACGAACGAGACAAGCGAAAGCGATCACATGAGGCTGCTACTGTAAATGTAAAAAACGCAAGCTCGACGTACACGTAATTTGAACTTTTTTTCGTGTGTTCTTCGGCATTCTGCGCAAAGTGTTTATTCGCAGCACCTTATGGAAAGCGTTTCAATATTGACCCATTCTGCCTATTCGGTATAATCCGGCTGTCCAGTCAAGCTCGGCAAGCTTGGTGGGCGTGGGGATTGCTGAAGGATACAGAGTCGGAGGGATTTGGCATCGTTAGCCATTCCCCCGTTGTTCGTCAGGGAAAACAGCTAGGCTAGCCACACCCCATGGCAATGCACGACCAAATCTACGGGAAATTTCCAACGGATTCGGAAGACTAGCTAGGCCATCGAGAGGAAGGATGGTTGATTATCTATGTCTACTACGAAGACAGTTTTTACCACGGGCGAAGCCGCTAAGATTTGCAAAGTCAGCCAGCAGACGATCATTCGCTGCTTTGACAACGGATCGCTCAAAGGATTTCGCGTACCCGGAAGCCGTTTTCGCCGGATTCCGCGCGACCAATTATTTTCATTCATGCGCGACAACGGCATTCCGACCGATGCGCTCGAGAATGGCAAGAAAAAATTGCTGATCGTCGACGACGAACAGGATTTGGTTGAATTGATGTCCGACGCGTTTGCTCGCGACGGTCGCTTCGATATTCGCACCGCCAACAATGGCTTTGATGCGGGTATGCAAGTGAAAGAGTTCCGGCCCGACATGGTCGTGCTCGACGTAATGCTGCCAGATATCAATGGCAAAGAAGTTTGCCAACGCGTCCGCAGCGACAAATCGCTCGATTCGGTCCGCATCATCTGCATATCAGGGATGATTGAGCCGGAAAAAGTGACCGATTTGCGAGCTTCAGGTGCTGACGATTTCATGCAAAAACCGTTTACCGTTGATCGCCTGATCGAACGCGTATGCGATTTGCTAGATATTGACAAACCGGTAGTACATTAGCAACTTGAGTTTTAAATTGACGTCGGGAATCGGATGCTTACGTCAGAAGTGATTGAGCGGAAGTTACCGACATTGAACACGAAGCGTTTTTCCGAGACAACTTGCGATGCGCTTCTTAGCTTGGTGCTGCGCGAATGTTCTACCAAGCAATGCGTGCCGAAACACTCGCTAAATGAAATCGCTCTTAAGGACAGCTGCTTTGCACAGTGGCTCGTTGGTTTGCCCAGCGGTATGCGAGTGGCTTTATGGCTAGTTCGCGACCCAGTTTGGCGCGATGAAACACTTGCTGCGGAACGCCTGTGGCAGACAGCCAATGTAGCACTGCGACTGCATGCTCTGGAGCAACGTTTTTCAGACGACTTGGCAACTCAGAAGCGCGAAGCGATCTATCACTTCGCCTATGGACTTAGTCACGAACTGAACAATCCGCTGGCTAATATTGCTACAAGAGCGGGCGTGCTTGCACACCGTGAAGCGGCAGTAGATCGTCGTCAAATGCTTGAGACGATCATCGACAACGCGATGCGCGGCAGCGAAATGCTCGGCGATCTAATGCTCCTCGCTCGACCGCCTAAACTAAATCCTCAACCAACGGTTTATGCTCATTGGTTCGAGCCATTCGTGGCTCGATGCACGGCATGGGCAACAAAACGAGGCTTGACGATCGATTCAAAAATCGATCTTCAGTCTTTGACTGGCACTTTTGACCCAGTCGCGATCACCGAAGCCGCATGGTGCTTGGTCCGCAACGCGTTGGAAGCTTCGCGCGAAAACGATTCCGTGCAGATTTGTCTTGATGAAGCGAACGCGTTGCTTCGACTCTCCATATCGGATTCAGGTCCTGGCCTATCCGCGGAAGCCTTGCGGTATTGTTTCGACCCTTACTACAGTGGTCGTGAAGCGGGTCGCGGATTGGGACTCGGATTATCTAAAGCTCAATTAATCGCCACGATGCATGGTGGCACTTTGAAGGTTAGCAATCGACCCAGTGGAGGATGCGAGACGATCCTGAGCTGGCCACTCGAATGTATTGCTCCGTTAGGAATTTGAAGTGGCTTAAAGGACACTTCTTGCCGATCGCCAGTGCGTTTCAGGCTTCGCCTGGCCTGCGCGAACAATCGCAGTTTGAGTGGAATATCCTAGATTCAATTGAGTGTGTTTTTGTTCCTCATTGAGGGCTGATCATGGACACCACTGAACGGGTCTAAGCCCGTAGGGCTGGCATAACCCTAGCCGGTGGTGAAACCACCGGTTACTTTAACGCGGCAGTGTTAGACCCGAAGGGTCGACAGAACACAATCTCGCGCCACCTTTCACGACGTATTCATCACACACAAAAACAACGCTTCTGAAGACCCTTCGGGTCTAGACGTTCAAATTAGTGACGCCCACCATACGATAACAGATGCAATCACCGCCAAGCGGCTCCGGCGGGTGGCTGCCATTCAAGTTCCGTATAGAACATCGCGCTTACGTTGACGTTTTTGGCTCGCATGGCACTGATGTGCTCGCGCAAAGCTGGCAGCTTGGCAAGCCATGGAAGTCCGACGCACCAGACCAGCGTCAAAACAACGATCCAGATCACAAATCGTGTTCGATTGATAAAACCAGTTCGATGTTGTGATGATTGAGCCATGGAACTGGAGTTTCTACGATTTCTTTTTGATAGCTCTTTTCGATGCAGCATTCTTAGGTGCCGATTTCTTCTTGCCTTCGGCAGGTGCATTGCTTGTGGCGGCTTTGCGAGCTAGTTTTGCATTGCTTGGCTTTAACGCCATTCTGAGCGGACCGTGGGCTTTTTCAAACATCGCAACGACTTTATCGCGATCAATGCATTTTTTCTCACGAGCAATTGTGGCCAGCGCCAATGCGTTTTTCTTGCCGTATTTGTTGACCAGAAACCTGATATTGCAACGCTGCCTGCTCTCGGTCATCCAAGATGCAACGTAGGACACATATTGGCAATCTTTATAACGCGGATCCGATTCGGTGGCCAAGTGAACGCCGACAACGCCTGAGGAGTTACGCTTGGTTATTTTGTCGCGAGTTGAGAGGGGCGGTTCCATTTCTGCGACCCATCCCTGGTAACATTCCTCGGCTCTCTTTTTCGACTTTGCTTTGCCTCCATGTGTTTTGTCCGAAAAAAAGCGCGAGCGTCTTTCTGTGCCGCGAAGAATGCGGACTAGCCATCCGTGACTGTTCGTTGATTCGCTGTCAACCCGCGCGAAACCTTTCGGAGAGGCTTTCTTTGGCACCGAGGATTCCTCCAACTAACTGTATCCGGTTATGTTGCCCATAATCATTCTGCGATTAGAGTTTAAGCAAGTTTGCCATTTTATCAAGCAACTTGAGGTTTTCGAAGGGCCTTCTACGCTTGCAATTTGGCAACTACCAACCCGCCGGGCGGACAGTTACGATCATGCTATTTGCACTCTCCCGCTTTAGCTCTTAGAATCAGCACCTTAACTTTAGCCCAAACGATGGGCCAGAACGATCGCCAGAACGATTCGCTCGTACAATGCGAACAAGTCCTTGCACCCGAAAATCCAGTGCAGGATTCCCGCTAGTGCTTAGTCCAGATTAGATTTTTGGGTTGGCAACATCAGCCGGAACGCGCTAGCGCCCGGTTATTGCCTTGTGAACCGGGTGCTAGCGCACTGCGGTTGATCCCAAAATCTAACCTGGACAAAGCGCTAGTGCTTCCACACAATTTAATTTCAGGTTGGCCCTGAGTGTCATAACCACGATAATTGAGGTAGCGGAAGCCGCCCAGGCTTTCGTGGAGCTACCCCAAAATTAAAGTTGGACAGAGCACTAGTCTACAGATAACCCCAATAATTGATCCAGTGAATTCAAGGAGCCGCGATGAGCGCAAGTGACAGTGGTCATGTCGATTCGGTAATGATTGAACAGCGTTTGTTCCAGCCGAGCAAGGAATTCTCAGAAAACGCAGGCGTGAAGAGCTTAGCCGAATACGAACAACTTTACGCTCGCGCGAACGCGGATTTGCCGGCTTTTTGGGCTCAAGAAGCTCGCGAACATCTGCATTGGTTTGAACCCTTTCATACTGCACTAGAATGGGATGAACCGAATGCAAAGTGGTTTGTGGGTGGCAAAACCAACGCCAGCTACAATTGCCTCGACGCTCAAATCAATGCCGGTAATGGTGACCGAACCGCCATTATTTGGGAGGGCGAACCCGGCGACACACGCACGATTACTTACAAACAGTTGCACCAAGAAGTATGCCAATTCGCCAACGTTTTAAAGGCGCAAGGAATTGTGCAGGGCGATGTCGTCAGCATTTACATGCCGATGACCCCCGAGTTGGCCATCGCCATGCTCGCCTGTGCACGCATCGGCGCGATCCACTCCGTCATATTCGCGGGTTTCTCTGCGGAAGCGGTCGCAGACCGTAACAACGACGCCGAAGCCAAATTGCAGCTCACCAGCGACGGGTTGTATCGCCGCGGTAAAATCTTGCCACTGAAAACGACGGTTGATGAAGCGCTTGAAAAAAGCCCCACAGTGGAAAAGTGCATCGTGCTTCACCGCTGCGGCAACGAAGTCAACATGCAGGCCGGGCGCGATATTTGGTGGCACGACGCAGTTGCAAGCGCCAGTGACGATTGCCCAGCGGCACAACTCGACAGCGAAGCGCCACTGTTCATTCTCTATACGAGTGGTTCCACTGGTAAACCGAAAGGAATCTTGCATACAACTGGCGGATACAACCTGTTCGCAAAACGAACTTTCCAGTGGGTTTTTGATCATCGCGACGACGACATCTTTTGGTGCACCGCCGATTGCGGATGGATCACCGGGCACAGCTACGTCGTATACGGACCACTTTCGGCCGGATCCACAGTGCTCATGTACGAAGGGGCACCGAACCAGCCCGCCGAAGATCGCTTCTGGGAACTGATCGAAAAATACAAAGTTACGATTCTCTACACTGCCCCGACTGCGATCCGCACATTTATCAAGTGGGGTGATGAACACGTCGACAAGCATGACTTGAGCAGCCTTCGTTTGCTTGGCAGCGTCGGCGAAGGCATCAATCCAGAAGCTTGGATGTGGTATTACGAAAAGATCGGCGGCAGTCGCTGCCCAATCGTCGATACCTGGTGGCAGACTGAAACGGGCGGGATCATGATGTCCCCGTTACCTGGAGCGATCGCCACTAAGCCAGGCAGTTGTACTAAGCCGTTGCCGGGCGTTTGTCCACGAATCGTTGATGACCATTGCAAGGACGTTCCACAAGGTCGCGGTGGCATGTTGTGCATCGATCATCCTTGGCCGGGCATGTTACGCGGGATCTGGGGCGATGAAGCTCGGTACAAGGAACAGTACTGGACAAAAGTCCCCGGTATGTATTTGACCGGTGACAATTCGCGATGTGATACCGACGGCTATTATTGGATCATGGGCCGCATCGATGACGTCATCAATGTTTCCGGTCATCGCTTGAGTACGATCGAAGTCGAGAGCGCCCTCGTCTCGCATCCTGCCGTCGCAGAGGCTGCCGTAGTGGGCAAACCCGACGCAATCAAAGGCCAAGCGATATCGGCTTTCGTTACGCTCCGAAGCATGCAGCCCAATGAAGAAATTCGCAAAGCGCTAATGATGCACGTTCGCAAGGAAATCGGAGCCCTCGCACAGCCCGATGACATTCACTTCACTGCGACCCTTCCTAAAACTCGCAGCGGCAAAATCATGCGACGCCTACTGCGAGACATCGCTGCTGGTAAAGAGCAAACTGGCGATACTTCCACGCTTGAGGATTACAGTGTCTTAGCCAAGCTTCGCGGGGATGAAGAGAGTTAAGCAAGGGACTTGGTGTCGTGCGAAACTTCGCTTCCTGCCGGTCTCGGCACCGATCAGAGTTCACTATCGGTGAGGCAGACAGGCCGGCATTCGGCTGGAAGCCTATAAACCGCATTCCCAATTTCGCGACTGACGTTCCAGTTCCTTGAAACATTGCCAAATTCAAGGTTTCTGGGATTTTCTCAAGACACGCGGCCCACGCTACTTTCGCGAAGCGAAAGGCGACACTGAAACAACGGCGACTGCGTCTTTGCACGTCAGCTGCAAACCCGCTTCAAAATTGCCTCTGCGCAAATAGGCTAACGCTAAAACGTGATTGCCGGTTGGATCGAGCGAAGCTGAAGTAACTTGGCCGACTTGCTGATCAGCTTTCATCAATGGTGCGCCGACGTTAACTGGTTCACGCGATGCAATCTGTACAAGGCAAAGTTTCTTTTGCACTTGTCCTATCGCGTCTAAGCGTGCGATAGTCTCTTGGCCAAGGTAGCAACCTTTCGTGAAACTGATCGCTGAAGAGTCACGATCGAGCTCTTGCGGAATGGATTTTTCCAAGATCTCGTGACCGGACAGAGGCCAAAAGTTTGCTATCCGCTGCTGCTCGAACTCTGCGGGTGATCTAATAGAGATACCAGCCGAGTTAAGCGAGTTCACAAATGCCTGACAGTCACCTCTATCGATAATCATCAAAACGTCGTTGGCGTTAAGAAGATGGACGGAGACCGAAGTAACATTGAGTGAAGCCACTTCAGTATCTAGAACAGTACCATTTTTCGGCGAAAGCGAGGGCGATCTAAAGTGCAATGCTAAGTCGTCCGCTTCTTTCTCGTTCAGCAAAAACACACTTTCAGTCTCGCTGAGGTCGGTTATCTTTGCATCTTCACGAATGATATAACGGTCGATGTGCTCGCAAAGTGCTGAAGGATTACCAAACTGGCCAACGAGTTGAATCTGGCCACCAAGTTTAAGCACAAATCCATGTTCAACACACCAGCCGCGAACGTTGGTTATGAAGGCTTCGCAGCAAGTTCCCACACCAAGCTTCTTGACGTCGTTGGTGCAGAGATTGTTGACCACTTTCTCAGCATCAACACCAAGAATCTGAATCACACTGGAATTCGGGAGCTCGAACATTTGCATCCTGCCAAAACTGGAAAAAACTTCGTAGCTGGTTTCGTGCTAAACCGGATGCGTTGGAGAACCGACTTCAAAACCCTCCGGCTTCTGACGAAACCAGCTACCTACTTATCAAAGTAAAATACCTGTTAGAATTCTTTGCGGGCCACGTACACACAACCGATTAACAACATCACGCCGACAAAGGCAAGGTTGGTAAAAATGGGTCGCCAAACATCGATCTCGACTTGAGCTTGTTTCATGTCGTTGGTCACTAGGCTCATGCTTTGCGTTTCGTTGCCCGAAAGCAAATAGCCCATCGCATTGTCGAGCGCACTGGGCTTGGGATTAACTTGGTAAAGCGGATTGACTCCCCAGTTATAAACCATTTCCAAAGTCGACATTTTTGGCTTGAACTCTTGCGTTATGGTGTTGGTCGAAAGGTCAAAATCGACAACTCGATTCGGCTTTAATCCTAACAGCACCTTAGTTGGCGATTCCCAAGTCATCGTCGTTAATTTGCCGGCGAATGGACTGGGGATCGTCGACAGCTCTCCACTTTCGCCGTTCAGTTTGAACCAGTTCCCCGTATGGGTAATAATGGCTGCGGCGTTGGTGCCAGGAATCCACACGAGTTGTCTACAGTTATTCTTATCGGGCAAAGTAACTTCAGAATGAACTGGCTTTAGTTGAGAGTCCAAAACGATCAGTGGCAAAGAATCTCTTGCAACTATGCAGTACGTGTCGTTCGCAATCACAAGGGCAGGTTCGGTACCTTCGCCTTCAAGCTTCGTGCTGGCTGCGACTTCGAAACGATTCTTGGCGTATTGCAGTACGTCGACATTCCCTGAATTGTAAATGACTAAGCCCTTGCCGTCCGCGGTTGCGGACGCTGAGGAATTATCGCTCATTACATAGTCCTTTGGTGCAACATTAGTTTCGGTTCCCGGCATCAACTTACGGAGCATTCCTAGAATCGCATTGTTGCCCGCTTTGCTCAAATCTTTGTCCGTGTTGAGCCGAAAGATGCCGCCGCGACAGACCGTAATCAAATCACCGCCGACCTGAGTCATTTCGATTAACTGCTGCGGAATCTCTGGGCCGGTCTCACCCATCCAGTACGAGGTTGAACGCGCTTCGCCAATCGATTTTGGGTCGCGATTTACTTCTTTTTCCACGTCAGCGTTTTCGTACCCGGCAGTTTTTGTTTCAGCAGCTGTGGTAGGTTCTGCGGGCACTTCCGCAGACGCCACCACAGCCATGACCTCAGCGGAATTGTCTAGATCGTCGTTCGTCGCAACGTTACTGGTGTTGTCTTCCGGTGGTTCACCAAGCCGAATGATTGAGATTTTGCGTGAGCGAGCTGAAAGGCCACCGAAGGGACCATTCCTGAAAAACGTTTTCACAATAATCTGATCACGTTTCTCATCATACAAAGGTCCAAACGTGCGCGCCTGCCCGCCAAACTCGTTATCGATGGCGGGCTGCCAGACTGAGAATTTTTCATTCCATAAGCTGAAGTCGCCGCGCTGATTTACAACCATTAGCTTGCCATCAATTCTGTCCACACGGCTAATCTGCGGTAGCAACTCAACGTGTTGCTGCATGCCATCGTGAATTGCGCCTATTGCAAAGCAGAACAACCAAAAGATGATGCAGGATACAACGCACACAATCGAGTTACCCCAGACAAGTCCAACAAGTGCCGACACCGAATAAAAGATGATGAACACAAACAACAGCAACGGGATGCAGTAAAGCAATCCTTCATTCCAAATGTCAAATCGAATTCCCGCAATCAAGTAAAGTCCGATTAGTACGAAAGTAATATTGAATAGAACAAAGATGCAACCGCCGAACAGTTTGAACATGTACAGCCAAATGCGCGAGATCGGTTTGCTCAGCAGTAGATGCAGCGAGCCTGATCGAAAAGTTTCCGGCACGATTGGGCTTGTAACAATCAAAGCCACGAAGACTGCGACTACTCCCAAACCCAACTTGATTAAGAAACCTAACAGTAGTGGTTCGACGAATTGCTTGATTTGCTTGCGACTAATATTGATCGGCTCGCCCAGTTTGAAACCGGCGTAACCTATCCAAAGTTGCTCACTACGCGGTCGTGTTAGCTCAAGCGGAAAAGCTAGTTGCAACAGTTCGCGATTCAATTCCTCACGTTCAAATGCGCTTAGTTTGTCCACCCCTTGCTCGATGAAGGGTTTGAGTTTAGGACGTTTTTCAGCCGAGGGAAAGGACTCGCCGGAGTACAAATCCTTAGCATCCATCACCGCATTCAACTCTTTGGCCATATCAGACGAACGGACACGGCGGCCGCGATTGTCACCACCCGAATCGGCTACAGGCTTCAACTTCTCCAAGAACTCGGAACTCATCTTTGAAGCAACCGCTTGAACGGATTCGCTGCCTCTTCCTTTTGCACCGTCGAGCAATCTTTCCTTGATCTTTTCAAAGTTATCGATGTCACTGCTGGACAATTTGAAACTGCGCTCGGTTACGTATCCGAAGGGTGCCAAGCCAGCTAGAACGAGAGCCCAACCGAAAAGCAGTACCCATAAAACTCGGTTGCCGACGGCTTCCCAAAATGAATCGATTAGGATTGCAAAATATGGTTTCATCTCGAATTCTCTACTTGAACGGCAAACGGGTTTTCATGATCGGCTTGAGTTGATTTCTGCACAGCGGACAGGAAGACTTCCTCAAGGGTGAGTTTAGTTCGGTCGAGTCGCAGGAGGCTGATGTCAAGTGCGCGGATGCGATCGACCAATTGATCGATATCCGCTTGAGTATGTGCAGCGCTCGTCAACTGCCAATGTAAATCAGGGAGCGGCAGGATTTCAAAACCACCCGATTGTTTGAGTTGTTCAATTTTCTCGGGTGCAGCGGCTAGTTCAATTCGGACCTTAGTATCAAGTACGCCGCCGAATTGTTGCGTCAATTCACGTGGTGTGCCAATGCCCTGGAGTGCACCACCAGCCAAAATGGCGACGCGATCACATACCAATTCAACCTCTTGCAAAATATGGCTATTGAGAAAAACCGTCTTGCCTTGGTCGCGCAGTTCATTAATCAACTTGCGAATCTGTGAACGCCCCACTGGATCGAGTCCATCGGTGGGCTCGTCGAGAATCAATAACTCGGGATCATGCAACATCGCTTGAGCCAGTCCGAGGCGTTGGCGCATGCCTTTACTGTACTTCCGGACCAGTTCTCTCTCTCGGCCAGCCAGCCCGACCATCTCCAGCAGTTGAGTCGACTTTTGCTTAATGACACTCTCTGGGACTGAACTTAGTCGGCCAAAAAATTCCATTGCTCGCTTGGCGGTTTGGTGCGACGGGAAACTCAGGTTCTCCGGCAAATATCCGATCCGCCTGCGAGCACTTTTGGTCCCGGCCGGTTCACCCAGCAAAAACGCTTGTCCGCCGGTGCTTTTCACAATACCTAGCAAGATCTTGATCAGCGTGGTTTTTCCGGCGCCGTTGGGTCCGAGCAATCCAAAAACCTCGCCGCGCCGGACGACTAGATCAATTCCTTTAAGTGCATTGAATCGCTTAGGAACGATCCATCCGTCTCGATACTGTTTTTGAAGTTTTCGTACATCGATTGCGAGTGGGTCGATCATGCGGAAAATGAACTCTTGGGTCAAAGTCGCGGGATTTGCTGGGTATCAGTTAGCGGTTTACCTTTAGCATACACGATTCAACAAATTGTGCTTGTCTTGTTAAGCGAGTTCGCTGTTGCTTAACTAATCTTGGTTACGATCAAAAATAACAAAATTGCCATCTTGTCATCAACATACGAGCCGCTGTTGACCTCCCTGTAGCTAGTTGCGTCCGAAACCGGACGAACCCTCGATAAGCCTTGCAACCTGATTTAGTGCACATGATCGTTGAGCTCGAGTCCACATCCGAATTTAAGCACTTCTCGCAATCCGTCTTGCCGAATGACTTTTTCGGGAAAGACGATTTTTGCAAGTCGTGTTAGGTTCCGAATTTGTCGACCGTTGAGATCAAACTTTCCAAGCGATTCAAAAGCAATCTCCTCAAGCGTCAACTCAGCAATTTCGAACATCGATGGCCGACTTCCCGCTTCGAGCCGTTTCAGCAATAGAAAAGCCTATGTTGTAAATTGTTTTAGTAAAAAATCACCCAATGAGGTCGAAAGCGAGTTTGCAACCATCAGCAGTTTCGCTTTGAAAGGCCGTACCAATAACTTTTTACGCTTGGCGGCCGCCGCTAGGATTTCGTCAGCCAACTTTACCGGATCCAGCCCTTTGATCTTCGCACCCCCACCGCTCTTTAGCGCATCAGGTGGCAAGTCGGCGGCCTGTGCCGAGTTGTTGTATCGTTGACCTGCATCATCGCGAGCAATCGGCCCAGGACTGGCCAG
>JANNNN010000915.1:0-2758 GCA_031398555.1 Planctomycetia bacterium
TGAGCAGTCTTGGACTTCTCCTCGGCAGCGCTTGCGCGAATGTAATTAGGTTCTAAAGTAAAAGCATCGCGAGCCAATCCGGCCGCATGCCCAAGTTGCCCAAGTCTTGCGACCTCAGTCGCGGTCGGATTCCAGATTTCAGCTCGCACTGTTCGAAAGTGCACGCCATCGATTGATTCCCCAACCAAAGGATAATTTTTCAGGCCTGGCCCCGATACCACAATTTCCTCTGCTGCTTCCACCGCCAATGCGCTGAGCGGATTCGCTCGCCACAACTCTGATTCGATCACGCAGGATGCCCGCAATTGGGTCACTTGTCCGGGTTCAAGAAACTGAACCGCTGTTGCAAAGACTTGGCCACGAAAAGCATTGATAACCGCCAGAATCGGTATTCTGCTTTGTGATTGCCGCACCGCGCCATGCGCCCTTAGGGCGATCGCTTGGAGGGTATCGACCGGTATAACCGGAACTTTCCAAGCCAGCGCAAGCATTTTTGCAGTGGTCAAACCAACTCGCAAACCAGTAAATGAGCCTGGGCCATTGGTCACCGATATCAGGCCTGGCCTTTCCCGCCCTCTCAATATTCGCTCAATTTCGCACGCAAGTGTCCGGACACTACTGAAATTGGTATCCAAATCCGAGTAACAGATAGGGGTTCCCTCATCGAACAGGGCAACACTTCCCGCCGTTCCGGAGCATTCGATCGCCAGATTTGTCATCAATGAGCTACAATTTCTAAATCGTGGGAAGATTCAAAGGGAAAGCGACGAAACTCCCTTAGTGGGCAAAGTTCGGTTTGGCGTACGTCCTTGTAACTTGCCGACGGTGCAACTTACAATATCCCCACCTTATATCAGCGGACGGTAGGCCAAGGTATTCGCGTTAATTAATTGTGGAACTAGCTCCGGCGGAGAGGTTTTGTGCGGCAAGCATTGATCAGTGACATCCACGGCAATCTAGAGGCGTTGACGGCCGTACTCGCCGACATTCGAGAGCAGAAGGTCGATCGCATCGTCTGTCTAGGGGATGTCGTTGGCTACGGGCCCAATCCTTGCGAGTGCTTGGACTTAGTTATGCACAAATGTGCATTTACAATTCTCGGCAACCATGACCACGCCGCTCTGATTGATCCTGACTCGTTCAATCCCGTGGCTTTGCGAGCAATCTATTGGACACGTGATGAACTGGATCGAGGTCCTGGTGGTCCTTCAGGCATTAATCGACGTTGGGATTTCCTGAGCGAGTTGCCCAAGGCGCATCGTGAAGACGACATCATGTATGTTCATGGTTCTCCGCGCGACACAACAAACGAGTATGTATTCCCGGAAACGGTTTATGACTCCAGTCGTTTGAAAATGCTGTTCGAAAGAGTCAGCACACTTTGCTTTCAAGGACATACGCACATGCCGGGCGTATTCACAATGGACGCAGAATTCATCACGCCTGACGACTGCAATTATCATTTTGGTCTTGAAGGCGAAAAGCTGATGATCAATGTCGGTTCTGTTGGTCAACCGCGTGACGAGGACCGTCGGGCTTGTTACGTAATCATGGATGACAAAAAGACTGAAATCGAATTCCGCCGTCTGGAATATGATTTGGAGTCGACCATCAAGAAGATATATGCGATCCCCGAAATTGATAACATGCTGGGGGATCGACTGCGAAGCGGCAGATAGTGCGCACGCAACGGCCGAGCACCACGACGATTCGAATTCTGCGGGCACGTCCCGCCTCCTAGAAAATTGTGGAGTAGATTGGTGCGACGGGCAATACTGAGCGACATACATGGCAACCTACAAGCCTTGCAAAGCGTGCTGGCTGATATCAAGCAGCAAGAATGCGAGCAAATTGTCTGCTTAGGCGACATCATTGGCTACGGCCCCGATCCGCAAGCCTGTCTCGATATTGTGGCGACTTTTGATGCCTGCATTCTCGGCAACCATGACCTTGCCGCCCTCTTCGACCCGGAAGGTTTTAGTAACGCTGCGGAGCAAGCGATCCTTTGGACAAGGCAACAAATGGAAGCTGGGGATACCCCCGAAAACTGCTTCCGTCGCCTCGAATTCTTGGCTCACCTGCCACGGACTCGTCGCGAAGGCCAAATCATGTTCGTCCACGGGTCCGTACGAAACCCAATTAACGAGTACGTTTTCCCTGAGGATGTCTACAATCGTCGTAAAATGGAAAAACTCTTTTCAATGATCCAGCGCACCTGCTTTCAGGGGCACACCCATGTTCCGGGCGTTTTTACCTCAGAAATGAAGTTCCTCCGACCCGACGAAATCAGTTATCGTTACCGGCTGACCGATGACAAAACCATGGTCAACGTCGGTTCCGTGGGCCAGCCGCGAGACGGAGATTGGCGGAGCTGCTATGTAATCCTGGAGGAGCCAAACGTGACTTTTAGGCGGGTCGAGTACGACGTGGAACAGACCGCCGAGAGAATTTACAACATCCCCGAGCTCGATCGCTTCCTTGGCGACCGACTCAAAGATGGCCGGTAGAATGAAGCTGTTGGCTATTGGACCTGCTGTCGATGTAATTTTCTTGTCTTATCAGCCGGAAGTCATAGAGAGAGTGTCCCGCTTAGAAACCTAAGGTAAACACGATTTCGCAGGTGACTTATCAGCCGGAAGGCGTTAGAGAGCGTCCCGCTTAAAAACCTCGGGAAAACGCGATTTTTCAAGCGACTTATCAGCCGGAAGGCGTTAGCCTCCGGTTGGAGACGTAACCGGAGGCTAACGCCTTCCGGCTG
>JANNNN010000231.1:0-8124 GCA_031398555.1 Planctomycetia bacterium
GATATCGATGTTTATGTCGCCAATGATACCCAGGAAAATTTCCTGTTCGAAAACGACGGTCGCGGACATTTCGATGAGGTGGCCCTATTGGCTGGACTCGCGGTCGACTTTAAAGGAAATGCGCAGGCGTCGATGGGAGTCGAGCTTGTAGATCTCGATCAAGACGGGAGACTGGATTTGTTTGTCACTTCGTTTGCTGAGGAGTTCGCGACCTACTATCGAAACTTGGGGAGTGGTTCTTTCGAGGATGCAACCTTGCGAGCCGGCGCTTCGGAGGCTACTTTTCCCCACGTAACTTGGGGAGTTGCCGCCGCCGACTTTGATAACAACTCCACGCCGGACCTGATCATTGCCACAGGGCACCTCGATCCGCTTCGCGAAAAACGCGTCGGTGCCAGTTCCACTACCGCTTTTCGCGTACCGGATATCGTTTTGAAAAATATGGGCCAGGGACAACTCGTCGACGCCGGAAAAGACTGGGGAAGCGGAGCACTGGTGGTCGAGTCGACTCGCGGTTTGGTTAGTTGCGACCTAGACGGCGATGGTAAACAGGATGTTGTGGCTCTTAACTCGAAAAGCCCTCCCACGATATTGAGAAATGATTCACCATCGGGCAGTTTTGTTCAAATACAGTTAATCGGGATAGATTCCAATCGCGATGCTCTGGGAGCCAAAGTTGAAATTGAACAGCTAGGAAAAAAGCAAATTGCACAGCTCCGCAGTGGCCATAGCTATCAGTGTGAAGGGCACCATTTTCTGCATTTCGGTCTGCAATCCAGTGAGGCGATCATTGACGCAAATGTTCGCTGGCCTTCCGGGCGCACAACTCGTGTGCAATTAAAGCCGTCGCAATTCGCGGTCATAGTCGAATCTCGCTGATACCTTTCTTTAAGACCCAACGGCAAGCTGCCACAGGGGTATTACTTCGCCGATGCGGTCGATAAGCATCTAGTAAGGCTCCGAACTGGAGGTCAAAGGGTGAGCATCTAGCGGTTTCACAGTGTTGCCTATTCGAGTTAATGAAAAAGCACTCGAATGGGTCCAAAAATCGCCTAGGGGGAGCCGCAAAGGGATTTTAACATTTCTAGACATTTATATTGCATTGTTGTTAAGGCAGCGTTACCTTAAGGATGTGCCGTTGTTGTTGTGCAACTGTGCCCCCGTATTGCTGGGTTAGGGTAGGTTGCTTCTTTTTTAATTCTGAGGGAGGAATCGTGACTCGTCCAATTGGGAAAAATAGATCACTCGCCTTTACGCTTGTTGAACTGTTGGTGGTTATTGCCATCATCGGTATCCTAGTCGGCTTGTTACTGCCGGCCGTGCAAGCGGCACGCGAGGCAGCAAGACGAATGCAATGTTCGAATAATCTAAAACAGCTGGGCCTGGCGGCTCACAATTATGAGAGCACTTACAGGGTGTTTCCATCCGCGATGAATGGTCCAATCGTACAGCCTGCTGACTGGAACGGAAGCTGGGAAAGTTCGCGCGGGCACCACAGTGCATGGTTACAAATGTTGCCGCAATATGAGCAGACCGCACTCTACAATTCGATCGCTTCCGGTCCTCAAGAAGGCGGTATGACGCGAGCCCGATCCTTTGGGCCGCATTCACTGCGTCCTTATTCCTTCTACAAAACTCGCATATCCGCGCTCCTTTGCCCTTCCGATCCTGGAGCGCAAGGCAACGGTTGGAGCAATGACCAAGCTCCCGTAAATTATGCCACCAACTTTGGCGACTCTACGCGTGGAAACGATGGTGTTGACAATGGCGAATGGGGAAGTACCAATCCGCGTGGAATGTTCGGCATAATCTGGGGCGAGCCAGGGATGCGTACTGGAGGCCGCGCAAAAGCGCACGCTTCAGTCACTGATGGTACCAGCAATACGATCATGTTTAGTGAGATCACCATATTCTTGGCGCAAGGTAGAATTAAGGGCCACTACACGATGATGCCTTCTGCAACATTTCGCGCTTCACCCATTGCCTGTATGCAGACCAGGGGGCCAAATGGTACGATTGTAGGTCCGTTGCCGCCGTCGCATCACCGCCATGGTGAATCGTGGGCTTCTGGCTTCACGATGAATAGTGGATTCACCACGATTCTGCCACCTAATGCTCCGTCGTGTGCCAATGCACAAGGCGAATGGCAGGAAGGCATCTACTCCGCGAATAGCTACCACACGGGCGGAGTGAACGCCGTGAACGTCGATGGTTCCGTTCGCTTCCTTTCCGATAGTATTGACACCGGCAACTTGGCGAGACCGGTTCCCACCACGGGGCCATCGCCGTACGGCATATGGGGCGCCTTGGGTACGAGTGCGGGCGGTGAAGCCAACGGTCTAACAGAGTAATCGACGGCGTGGTTAGGTGATCAAGCTTAAATGCTGGCAGGTATCCCCTGTCAGCGTTTTTTGTTTAGGGCTCTGCATTAAACAAGTGTTAGGTTTAAAGTTACCACCTGCTTCCCTCTTAAACCTTACCTAATCGTGAGCCATGCGTTCGCTCTACATCGTTTTCATGCTATTTGTAGTGACGACCAGTACAAGCTGCCGTCCGACCTCTAACAATGAGAGCGGAAACTTGTCGGCTGCGGACTTGTTTCGTTTGCACTGCTCGTCCTGCCACGGAGATGGAAGTGGTAATGGACACATCGCTGCTACGCTCAAAATTCGTCCACGTAATCTGAAGCTGGCAGAGTGGCAGAGCAGCGTTGACGATGAGCGGATTGTAAAAGTCATCAGGGAGGGTGGTGACGCGTTAAAACTCAGCCCAGACATGCCCGCCTTCCGCGAACGGCTCAGCCAGCGAGATATACAGCAACTTGTATACTACTTGCGAATACTGGGCAAATGAGAACGCTTTCGGCCCTGGTCTAGCGACAGCGGCGTTGCTGGTGCTTTGTCCAGATTAGATGTTGGAATTGAGTGTCGTACAACTGACTCCATTGTTGCGGTTACGATTGGGACAATCCTGCAACCATTAAAACGCCACTCAAAATAAAGGTTGAATGATGCACTGGTTACGTCGCAATTCTTGGTAAGCGCTACTGCATCATTTTAACGATGGACGCGAGCGAGATGGTCGCAAACGACAACTGAACTTGATAGAATACTGTCTGGATTGCAATACCTCTTAATACCTCTCCTTAAATCGATTTACTAGCATGTCGAACATTCTTTTAGTTGAAGACAGCGCAACTCAAGCGATGCAGATGAAGTTGCTGCTTGAGTCGGCAGCTCATACAGTTACATGTGTCGACGATGGAACGATCGCGTTGGAGCGATTGGCGGATGGCTTCAACGAACTGGTTGTTACGGATTTGGAGCTGCCGGTTCTCAGTGGTTTGGAGCTGATCAAAAAGATGCAGGTGGATTTTCCGCAAATACCTGCGGTCCTTGTGACGGCACAAGGTTCGGAACGGTTGGCTGCCGAGGCGCTCAAGCACGGGGCGGCGGCATACGTACCGAAATCGATGTTAACAGAGATGCTGGTGGGAACCGTTGAAGATGTATTGGGTGTGCTTAGGACTGACCGAAGCTATGCCGAGTTGATCGATCACCTGACCGAGAATCGACTGATATTTGACCTGCCTTGCAATCCAGAATTTATCGAGCCGTTGATTGATTTAACAATGCATATGGCGGCAGGGATGGAGTTGCTGAGCGGAACGGACCGTCACCGAGTGAGCACTGCGCTCCAGCATGTGTTGTCCAATTCGCTTTATCGGGGTAATCTTGAAATACCGCACGCTCAATGGCAGGAACAGTGTGAAAATGAGGCTGCGAAAGCCGTGGTCGAGCAGCGGATGCGACAAGCGCCCTATAAGAATCGCAAAGTGCATTTTGACGCGCGTTTGATGCGGGATATGTTGCGAGTGACGGTACGCGATGAGGGACATGGATTTGATGTGAACAAGCTAACGCACATGAATGCTACCCACGCCATGGATGGTAGTCATGGACGCGGGTTGGTGCTCATTCATAGCTTTATGGACAAAGTCACGTACAATGAAAAAGGGAACGAAGTCACCCTGATCAAGCACTGTTCAGCCAGATGAGTCCACTGATTGTTGAAAAATCCAGCGTACCATTTCATTTGCTGCCGAAGTCTATTTTTGAACGGCACAGCGACTTAGTGATAGTCTGCTCACGCGACGGGCAGCGTTTAATCTATTTAAACACAATCGCGCGCGAAATACTCGGCTGGCAGGTTGAAGAGCTGTCATCGGAGAGTTGGTGGAGGCACTTAGTTGAGTTCGATTGTGCTGAGGTTTTCCAGTCGCTTTTGAAGACGGAAGACTCGCCGGTTGAAGCTGTGACTGTGGTCATGAAGAGTTTAACCGGCATTACGGGGCCTGTGAGCGTCCATACCGTTTGCCGAATGCCTAATGAACTCATGATCGTTGCCAGTTTGCCAGTCGAAGAAGGGTCTGCTAAGCATGTGTTCCAGCAGTCGCAGGCTCGATTTCGCTCGATCATCGATAGTCTCGGAATCAACTTGCTACTCAAGGATTCTCAGGGGCGGCGTATCTACGCGAATAAGATGTATCTTGATCGCCGCAAGTTGAAACTATCGGACGTCGTCGGCAAAACCGATCAGGACCTGTTTTCGGTGGAGGTTGCGGACCGCTATGCGGCGGATGATCGGCGCGTTCTGGCAACTGGGGCGGTGCTGCACAAGTTTGAAGAGAACATTGATGCAAACGGCTTGGGCAACTGGATCGAGATCGTGAAGGGACCGCTCTTAGATGCGAATGGAAAAGTCAACGGAGTCCAGATTCTTTTCTGGGATGCTTCGGATCGCAAGCAAGCTGAGATTGAGCTTGAACGAGAGCGCTATCTGCTGCATGCGTTGCTGGACAATATTCCGGATTCGATCTATTTCAAAGATAAAGAAAGTCGCTTTGTACGTATCAGCCGAAGTATGGCTGAGAAGTTTCATATCGCCGAACCTGCGACGATTATCGGCAAGTCCGATGCTGACATCTTTACATCGCTGCATGCCGATCAAGCGCGACGAGATGAACTTGAGATCATGAATTCTGGTCAGCCGTTGGTGGCGTTGATCGAGCGTGAGACGTGGCCTGATCATGACGACACTTGGTGCTCGACGACGAAGATGCCGCTGCGCGATTCAGTGGGTGGGGTTGTTGGAACATTTGGTGTATCGCGCGACATCACGGAATTAAAGTCGATTGAAGCGGAACTTCGAGTGGCTCGCGATCAGGCCGACCGCGCGAATCAGTCCAAGAGCGAGTTCTTAGCCAATATGAGTCACGAGATTCGCACGCCAATGAGCGGTGTAATGGGGATGGCTGAGCTGTTGGGTGAAACGACATTGGACGACCAGCAGCGATCGTTTCTGTTGATGATGCAGCAGTCGGCGCATTCTCTATTACGAATTTTGAACGACATATTGGATTTCTCTAAGATTGAAGCAGGTAAGCTGGAGGTCGAAGAGTTTCCGTTCGATTTGCGATCCTGTGTGGGCCATGCGGTGAAGAGTCAATCGGCAAGGGCGTCGCAGAAGTCGCTGGAGTTGTTGCTGAAGATTGATGCCGATGTACCCGATTACGTTTCAGGTGATCCAGGTCGGCTCGCGCAGGTGGTTTCGAACTTGGTTGGCAATGGCATCAAGTTCACGGATAAAGGTGAAGTATCTGTGCGGGTGTCGAAGCTTGGGGTTGAAGAGAATGGATCATGTAGGGGCCTATCGTTTTCAGTTCGGGACACTGGGATTGGAATAGCCAAGGAACAACAATCGGCGATTTTTGAAGCGTTTACTCAAGCGGATGCGTCGACGACACGACGCTTTGGAGGGACCGGCTTGGGGTTGGCTATTTCTTCTCAACTGATTGAAATTATGGGGGGAAGGATTTGGGTTGAAAGTGAACTCGGGGTAGGTGCAACTTTTCACTTCGAGTTGCCTTTGCGAGCCGTAACGCCGCCGCAAACAGGCGCTAGATCCGGACCAGTCGCGGTGAGTATCAATCGCGTGCTGGTCGTTGATGACAATCCAACTAATCTTGTGATCTTGGAAGAACAGCTAGCGAGATTTTCTGTGTCAGTGGCGCTGGCGAAGGACGCTGAGGCTGGCTTGGAACTGTGGCGCCATTCGGTTGCGTCAGCCGTTCCGTTTGATGTTGTGATCGTTGATCGAATGATGCCCAATCGCGATGGCTTTGAATTTGTCGAATCGGTGCGAAGGGAACTAAAGGCCGTCGCTGCTGCGAGCGCGGAGCCGACATTCATCATGCTCACGTCGAACAACCAAGCAAGCGACTTGGCGCGAGTTCGCGAGCTGGGTATAGCGGTCTATCTGCAGAAACCAGTATTGCAAAATGAATTGATAGAAGCGATTCAAAAAGTGCGTTCGCAAACTCAAGTGCGACCGGAGGATGTTGTAAATGAACAGCCAGTTCACGGGCGCCCACTTTCGATTCTGTTAGCGGAAGACGGTGAAGTGAACCGCGCGGTGATGGTCGAATTGCTTAAACGCTCCGGTCATCGAGTGACATTGGTTGAGGATGGAGGTGAAGCAGTGGATGCGTGGCGCAAGCAGACGTTCGACGCCATCTTTATGGACGTGCAGATGCCGACCATGGATGGCCTTGCCGCCACGAAAGCGATTCGCCGCGAAGAGTCGGCTGAGGAGCATGTGCCAATTATCGCGATCACAGCAGCCGCGATGAAGAGTGATCAGGAAGAGTGCTTGGCGGCTGGAATGGATGATTATGTTAGTAAGCCGATCAACTTTACGAAATTTCGAAGACTACTTGCAAAGCTTGAGGGTGGCGGCGCAGCGCACGAGTCAAACTGCAACATGATTGCAGAATCGCAGAAGGTAAGTGAACCAGCGAATGCTCAAGTCATGGGGCAAAACGCAATCGATTTTTCTGCGCCGTTTTCGATGCTTGTGTGTCCACTCGATCAGCAGGTGCTATTGGTGCGGACCCTTCAGAAGGAAACTCATCAACGTTTAGATGAAATCGCCCAAGGCATACGGAGTTCTGATCTGAGGCTCCTGGTGCGCGCTTCGCACTCGTTGAAGAGCGCTGCTGAATTGTTTGCAGCCAAGCAAGTTACATCGGCTGCGGCAGAGATTGAGAAAACGGCGAGAGCGGGAAGTATGGTCAATATCGACACTAACAATGCGACCTTGCGTGCAGCCGCTGAAGTGATGCTGAGCGAGATTGAGAGTTGGTTGAGCGCCCGCGTTTCGAAGTAGCTGATTGCGGTGCATCGGCCAAAATAGTGTTCACATTACACCTCTTTCGGGGGTTCAAAAACAACAATTCAGAAATGTCAATTTGATAAAACGCCGCTCTAAACATGTTTTAAGACGGAGGGCTTTAACTGCTCCACGCGATACCTACAGTTTTTTGAGCAAAGTCTTGCCAAGCTTACTTTTTGCAAGCAGTTCCAGAAGATCATCTTGCACCCCACTAGAAGCCCATGCACTAGAAGCTGAGGCAGTGTGGACACCTGCAGAAGTTTTAGACTGTGTAGTTATCGTTGAAGGCCGAGGCGCGCCTGTCGCCGGTGGTAACATTTGACCCGAAGTGGGAACGGATGTGGTGGTCGCGAACAGGGTCAATTGCGAGCTGGCGGGAACACTTGTTTTCAAGGAGGTAGAATTCGGTGCAGTTGATTGTTGTGGCTGACTGGATGCAGCCGGGGCGGTGGCGAGTCTGGTAGTTGCAGGCTGTGTATTGAAAGTCCATCGTCCGACAATTCCATCATCCAAGTCGATGAAGTAAAGATTGCCGTCTGGGCTCTGGAAAATCTGAACGACGTATTGCGTGCCGGTTGCGAACGTCTCGACGCTGGCGATGCGACCGTTGGCGTCGACTGTTCCGCTGCGAACGATGCCCTGTCCCAAGTCGTTGAAGAAAATGCTGTTGCGATATTGGGCTGGATAAGTCGATCCGGTGTAGGAGGCACCTAGTACGATCGCGTTGATACCATCGGCCGAATGATTGAGCGCAAAGGACGCTGCTGTTACGACGGTGCCGCTGCTGTAAAAGGCTTGGGCTTTGGGTAAGTCTTTGTAACCGTTGGTTTGAAGACTGCTGCCACTGCCACCTTCGTAGTAGGGCCAACCGAAGTTTGCGCCCGGGCCGGC